>JAVFAP010000219.1:0-6922 GCA_034002445.1 bacterium
CCTTCGAAAACGCCTATCCCGACCGGGATTACACCATTACCATCAACGCTTACGAATTCACCTCAGTATGCCCGAAAACGGGGAATCCCGACTTTGGCACCATCACGATCGAATACATTCCGGACGATCGCTGTATTGAACTGAAATCGCTGAAATATTATCTGTTTGGTTACCGAAACGAAGGGATTTTCTACGAGATGGTGATCAACCGGATTTTGGATGACCTGGTGGAAGCCTGCGATCCCCGATGGATCGAGGTGAAGGGCGATTTCAGCGTCCGTGGCGGTATCGATACGGTTATAACCGCGAGTTATTCCAAGCAAAATTGATTGATTTTCTTGCCCAAACCGCCGCCGCAAGGCGGCTTTTTCTTTTTTTTGAAATATCGAAAAAACGAAAAAATAGGCCTTTTCTTTTACGATTATTTTATTAAAATTGGAGAGGAATCTAAAAATCCGCAAAAATTTACGAGTTATCATCGCGTCCAATCATGAAGATCGACAAAACCGATTACAAGATTCTGTACGAATTGGATATCGATGCCCGGCAGTCGTATTCCAAACTGGCCAAAAAAGTCCGTTTGAGCCAGGAGTCGGTCCGCTATCGAGTCAATCGTTTGGTTCAGAATGGCGTCATTCACAAGTTCTTCACGGTGATTGATGGTTCCAAACTGGGCTACGCGATGTACAAGATTCTCCTCAAATTACAGAATATCAACGAAGCCAAACTGCAAGAGATCATCAATTACTTTATCGATCATCCTCAGGTGGTTTGGGTCGCGACCCTGGACGGCAGTTACGACCTTGGCATGACGATCCTGGGGGAACATATTCTGAAGTTGAACAAATTCATCGAAGAACTCAACCAAAATTTTAGTTTTCATATCAACCGGCGCTTTTTTTCGGTCAACGTGCTGGGTGAGTTTCTTCCCCGCAATTATTTTGTCCACAAAAAGAGAGCCCTGAACCACACCACCTCCTATTCCATCGAACTGCCCCGTGCCGAAGTGGATGAGGTTGACTTGCAGATTATCCGCGAACTGACCGATGATGGCCGCCGCAGCGCGGTGGAGATCGCACGCAAGGTTGGGGTATCACCCGACACCATCTTGCAGCGCAAAAAACGGCTGGAAACCGAAAAAATCGTTACCAAGTACAACATCCTCACCAATCCCGACGCCTTGAACATGATTCGTTACAAGGTTTTGATTCACCTCAACATCTTCTCGCCCGAACGGGTGTTCAAGTTCCTGGATTTTTGCCGAACGGAAAACAGTATTGTTTATATCATCAAGGCCTTGGGGCAATGGAATTACGAATTGGACATGGAAGTCCACTCCATTGATGAGCACCGCCGGATCATGATGCAGATTATGAACGATTACTCGGATATTATCCGCGATTACGACACCCTGATCATCCGCAAAGTGTACAAGTACAATTTCTTCCCCAAGGGTTGAAAACGGAAAAGAGGAGCGGAGAGGCTCCTCTTTTCTTTGGAAATTCAACCATTATTCGTTTCCCACACATCCAATATAAACAAGCCACACAACCCTTCTGCTTTTGTTTCACCCGCAACCCCGTCATGTGGTTTCCCACACAGGTCATCGTATTCAACGGGCTTGCTTGCCGTGCACCGTGGGATGAATCCCGCGTATCCCTACCTGGGAAAGGTCCCAGGGCAAGCCTCGTTTTTTCATGTGCCCTTCCAGGATCAAATGACTTTACCCCAGCGATCCCTTCCGGTCTTTATCAAAACCCGAACGGTAGTTCAACCGCGCGTATCGCGCATAACAAATACAGGATAATAATCGAATTTCCACTGGCGTTCTTTGGCTCCGTTGCCTTGGATTCCAAAGAATGAAGACCCAACCCTGTTTCCTCAGCCACCACAACGTTGGAAACAAAATTTCAGCCTTCCTATAGTAAGACGCAGGAAACTTTTTTTTCGGTCAAAAAAAATGAAAAAAAGTGAATATTATTTCTTTAAATAATGTTGTTAATCGAATGACAGGGTAAAAAAAGGCGGGAGGCCGTGATTTCCGTACCTCCCGCCCTGTGG
Source organism: bacterium (assembly GCA_034002445.1). Lineage (GTDB taxonomy): Bacteria > Hinthialibacterota > Hinthialibacteria > Hinthialibacterales > Hinthialibacteraceae > JAVFAP01. The sequence continues at coordinate 2,062 of JAVFAP010000219.1, forward strand.
GGATTGCAGGTTTTACCGTTTCCACTCCAGTTGTTGTTTGGAGGGAGCCGGGTGCGAGTTGTCCTCATCGATTTTAAAGCGGTTCACCAAGTCCTGCAAAATTTGCGATTGCGCGGAGAGTTCTTCGCTGGCGGAAGCGGATTCCTCGCTGGTGGCGGAATTCTGCTGGGTCGCCAGGTCGATTTGCACCACGGATTCCTGGATGGCATTGGCGTCGCGGGTTTGCGCATCGCAGGTTTCCGCGATCTGGTTCATCAACTCGGAAACGTGTTGAATGGCGGGAACCATCTTTTGGATCATTTGGCCGGCGGTTTCCGCCTTTTGCACACTGATCCGGGAGAGGTCGTTGATTTCCTTGGCCGCGTGCTGGGAACGTTCCGCCAGTTTTCGCACTTCAACGGCGACGACGGCGAAGCCCTTGCCCATTTCACCAGCCCGGGCGGCTTCGATGGCCGCGTTGAGAGCCAGCAGGTTGGTCTGATCCGCAATGTCATCAATGATCGCGATTTTATCGGTGATCTGCCGCATGGCTACCACCGTTTCCAGAACCGCCTCGCCGCCGGAGGAGGCTTCTTCGGCAGATTGGTTGGTCAGTTCGTTGGTTTTGCGGGCGTGTTCCGCGTTTTTGTTGATCGATTCGACCAGATTTTGGATTGCTTCCCGGGTTATTTCCAGCGAGGCGGATTGCTCGGTGGTGGAGGAGGCCAGGTGCTGGGACGAAGCAGCCAATTCTCCCGAACTGGCGGCAACCTGCTGGGATGCGGTATCGATATCCCCGATCAGTGCTCGGAGTTGTTTGACAAACTGGTTGAATTGGCGCGAAAGTTGGCCGATTTCGTCTTCAGACTGGATATGCAATTCCTTGGTCAGGTCCCCTTCGCCTTCGGCGATATCTCTCAACATGGCGTTCAAGCGTGACAGAGGCGTTTTGACCGCCATGGTCAAGAGGGCGATGATCACCCCAAATCCCAGCAGCAAGCCTCCGATCGCAATGCTGAACTGCATCCAGGCCGCCCCGGCGATTTGCCGGTCCAGGGTTTGTAAGGGTGCAATGATTTCGAACGCGCCATGGATTTCGCCGTCTTTCCACCCTTCCTTGGCAAAGCCGACGATATCCTTCTCGCCTTGGGGGGAGCCATGGCAGGAAAGGCAATCCTGAGTCAAGCGGATGGCCCGGAAGAAGCGTACTGCGTTGATCTCCTGCTTTCCGCCCCCTTCCGCCGCATTCAGGGTTTCGGTCCCGATATGCAGAATCCCCAGTTCTCCGGTTTGATGGGCCTCGGCGGGATTTACGGGATAGACTACTTTTCCTCCGGCCTTGGTGATCTCATCCACGCTTCCTATTCCTTCCAGGAAATTCACGGCCGCTTGTTCAACCCCTGGCCGGGGCTGGTTGCGGAGATTGCGGGGCTGATTTTTGGGGACACGGAATTCGTATCCCAGTTCATCCGCTTTTTCCTGGACGGCGGTCCAGGACGCGACCACGGGGATGGTTCGGTAGACCCGGGTTTGATCGTATTTTTTTCCTTGCGCCAAATCTTCTTCAAACGATTTATGCAGCGCTTCCATATCGAAAACCTGATCCTGGTTCATTTTTCCGATATAGGTGCGGATTTGTTCGCAAAAGGCTGTCAGCCCCCGCGCCCGCTCGATCTCCTTTTGATAGCCAAACCGGCGCATGGACCGGCCATCGGAAAGGGAAATCATCGCGACGATCAAGACCATCGTCGCGGCAAACCCGATCATTACCTTGGTGCTGACTTTCAAATCACGAAAACGCATAACTTTCGATACTCCATGGAGGAAAGGATGTCAGGTCTCTGTTGCCAAGAATTGTTCTTTAACCCTTTTTTAATCGTATCTTTCGATTCGATTCGAAGCAAACGTATTTTTGATTCTTGACAGATTTTTTTAAAACAGAGGCATTATGCAAAAATAATTATATATTATCTTTGCTTTATTTCTCGTGTCGCAAGTGAACGTCCCGCCGAGACCACGGCCAACTGTTTCCAATCCGTGGTGAATTGGGGCGAGCAGTGCTCACGGCGCATCCGCCAGGTGGGTTCGATCCCTGCGGCGGCATAGTACAGGGTGGCTTGGCCCATGCGGGCGTTGACCCGGTCCAGCACCGTCATCAGGCGGGCGTCGCGGTCCCGGTGGGGGATATCGAAGAACGAGCCCTGCACGGCGTTGTTGGGAATCAGGCCGGTCAGCATCACCCCGGTCTTCTTGTAGCGGTAGCCCGGGCGAAAGAGCTGCTTGACGGCCGTCCGGGCGTAGTGGATCAGTTCCGGTGTGTTCGCCGTGGGGACCGGGAACACCACATTCTTGGAGTTGTAGTACTGTGGTTCCTTTTTGAAGGGATTGGTCATCACGAAGACCGTCAGCAGTTTGGCCACGCTGCCCTGGCGGCGTAGTTTGACGGCGGCGCGGCTGACGTACTCGGCAACGGATTCCTGTAGTTCTTCAAGGAGAACCACGGGGCGGCTGAACGAGCGCGAGGCCGTGATGCCCTTCTTGGCGGGAGGGACCAGTTCCAGCGCCAGGCAGGGGATGCCGCGCAGTTCATGTACCAGGCGCAAGCCCACGATGGTCAGTTCTTTCTGTACCCAGCGGTCGTCGGCGTCGCGCAATTGGCGGGCGTTACGGATTCCGCAGCGCTCTAGTTTGATTGCGTGGCGGGATCCGATACCCCATACATCGCCGACCGGGATGCGCTCCAGAATCGCATCCCGGTCGGGCCCAAGGCGCAGATCCATCACCCCGGCCATGTCTGGCGTTTTTTTTGCGAGGCGGTTGGCGATCTTGGCCAGGGTCTTGGTTTCCGCAATCCCGATCGACACGGGGATACCCGTCCAATGGCGCACGGTGGCACGCAGGCGGCGGGCGTAAGCCTCGAACGTCTTACCGCTCCCGCCGCGGCGGAGGGATTTTTCGATCGCGGTGAGATTGAGGAACGCCTCATCGATCGAATACACCTCCAAATCGGTGCTGAACTGGGCCAGGGTGCTCATCACCCGCTGTGACATATCGCCATACAGTTCATAGTTGGACGAAAACACCGCCACCCCGGCGCGGCGGATCAGTTCGCGCAGTTTAAAATAGGGCGTGCCCATCTCGATCCCCAGCACCTTGGCCTCGTTGGAGCGGGCGATGACGCAGCCATCGTTGTTGGAGAGCACCACCACCGGCCGGTGCTCAAACCGGGGCTGAAACACCCGCTCGCAGGAAGTGTAAAAATTATTGCAATCGGCCAGAGCCACCGCGGGGGCGGAACGGTCCTGGGGCACCGGCTCAATCGGCGGGATGGATAACATAGGTCACCACACCCCACACCAGCAGTTCCATCCCCTCCTTGATTTCCAAGGGGGGGTAGTTGCTGTTTTCCGGCAGCAGAAACAGCCGGTTGCGGATTTTGGCCAGCCGCTTGACCACCATTTCGCCATCCACCACCGCGATGAGGATATGCCCCGCCTCGGCCTCGATCGAACGATCCACAATCAGCAAATCACCGTGGTGAATGCCCGCCCCGATCATGGAATCGCCGCTGACCCGGACAAAAAACGTCGCGGCGGGGTTGCGAATAAGATAGGCGTTGAGGTCGAGGGTTTTCTCCAGATAATCATCCGCTGGCGAGGGAAAACCAGCCGCGACCAGCGAGCCGGCCAGCGGCGCCCCAACCGTATCCCGATCCACCACCGCCACATTGGCCCTGACTTGATCCTTCTTGCTATACATGAGAACACCTCTTCATTCAAAAAAAGCGTATGGGAGCGTCCCAAAGAGAGCGCCAGGATACAGTATAGAACAGATTGAACATTTGTTCAATCTGGGAGTGAGGAATGGACAAAGAATGAGGATTGAAAGCAGATGAGATGGTTTCCGCCATCCCATTTTTGGCATGCCTTCTTTGCGAAAAGGGGGGGTGGGGTGTGTTATCCTGATACGGCTGGCGTGGCTGAATCCATGGAATCCAGACAGCGGCCCCTGTTCAACTCCGAACAGGGGTGTAAACAGGGGCGGGTTGTCATTCTTTTCCTATGGATATAGTTTTAAAGGCCAGGAGGCGGAGGCCCTGTTTTGCCGAGGATTTACTGTGTTTGAAGACTTGAGCCAAGTCTGTTCAAATTCCGACGGAGTGGTGCCTTTCTTTGAACATGGATCAAAAAGCGGCTGATTTGGCCCCATGTGGTACAGCCTTTGCACAGGATCCTTTTGAGTCCATTTCAAAGGATAAAGGAGTTCCACAATGAGCAAAGGTTACTTGATCGACATGGATGGGGTTCTCTATCGCGGCCATGAATTGATCCCAGGCGCGGAACCATTTATCCGGGCTTTGCAGGATACCCGCACCCCGTTTCAATTGCTCACCAACAACAGCCAGCGAACCTGCCGGGATGTGATGACGAAGTTATCCCGGCGTGGTATCCATATTTCCGAATCCCATATCTTTACCTGCGCCATGGCGACCGCCCGCTTTCTCGCGGCACAAAAGCCAAACGGGACCGCGTTTGTCATTGGCGAAGGCGGGCTTCTGCAAGCGTTGCATACCAACGGCTATTCGATCGTGGACCAAGACCCCGATTATGTAGTTGTCGGCGAGGGGCGGCTGTTCAATATGGAAATTGTCGAGGCGGCGGTGAGCATGATTCTCAATGGTGCCAAACTGATCGCTACCAATATGGATCCCAACTGCCCGACAACCAATGGTGGAACCCGGCCTGGCTGTGGCGCGATCGTGGCCATGCTGGAAAAGGCCTCGGGACAGAAAGCGTTCAGCGTCGGGAAACCCAGCCCCATCATCATGCGCGCCGCGCGGAAAGAATTGGGCCTCTCGACTGCCGAGACAGTGATGATTGGG
>JAVFAP010000220.1:0-6896 GCA_034002445.1 bacterium
AATCTATGAATCCCGCCCCAATGTCTCGGCGGATGCGGCGGCGCTTTGCCTGAAATCTGGCAACGCCTGCATCCTGCGCGGCGGGTCCGAAGCGATTCACTCCAACCTCGTCCTGGCCCGTCTTCTTCAAGACGCCCTTGCCGAAGCGGGCCTGCCCCGTGAAGCCATCTCGTTTGTCGAAAGTACCGATCGGGAAGCGGTGAAATCCCTTAGCCAGATGCGGGGTGTCGTCGATGTGATCATCCCCCGTGGCGGCAAATCCCTTATCGAAGCCGTTACTAACATGGCGACCATCCCCGTCTTGAAACACTTTGACGGCAACTGCCATGTCTACGTGCACGCCGACGCCAACCCCGCCATGGCGCACGCCATCTGCATGAATGCCAAAATCCAGCGCCCCGGTGTCTGCAACGCCGCCGAAACCTTCTTGATTCACCGTTCCCAGTCTGGTGAGTTTTTGGAAGAACTTTTAGACGATCTCAAAAAACACAATGTGGAAATCCGCGGTTGTGCCGAACTGCTGCGCCTCTATCCCGATGTCAAACCGGCCAAGGAAGAAGATTGGACCACCGAATATCTGGACTTGATTGTGGCTATTAAAATCGTCGAGAACCTGGATGAGGCCATTCAGCACATCAATATCTACTCTTCCAGCCATACCGACGCCATCGTCACCGAGAGTTATGCCGCTTCCCAGACTTTCCTGCGTGAGGTGGATTCGTCTTCGGTGATGGTGAACGCTTCCACCCGCTTTTCCGATGGGGGGGAATACGGCATGGGGGCGGAGATGGGGATTTCCACGGATAAACTGCACGCTCGCGGCCCAATGGGCTTGGTCGAACTGACCTGCCAGAAGTTCATCGTGCTGGGCAACGGTCAGATCCGGGGATAACCCAAGGCGACTCGTCAAAGGAAGCAGGAAACGGGCGCGACGCGCCCGTTTTTATAAGAAGGATAATCCACTGTGTCCCAAAAATCCCCCCAACGCATCGGTATCTATGGCGGCAGTTTCGACCCCGTTCACCGCGCTCATATTGTGCTTGCCCAAACCGCGCTGCAAACGTTGCCACTGGACCGTGTGATCTTTGTCCCCTCTGGTGGTATCGCCCACTACAAGACGGACCGCCAGATCACCCCGGGGAAACACCGCCTGGCCATGATCGAACTCGCCATCGCGGGTAATCCATGTCTGCAAGCCGATCCGTACGAAATCAACCGCCCGGAATTTACCTACACCATCCAGACCCTGCGCCATTTTCGTGATCAATTCCCGCAGGGAAGCACCATCTATCTTCTGATCGGCGCGGATTGGAGATATAAACTTTCCACCTGGAAAGAGGGAGATGCCCTGGTGCGGGAATTCAACATTGCCCTTTTTTCGCGCCCTGGATTTGAAGCGCCCTCCCCTGCCCCCACTCAAACCGATGATCCGTTTGTCTACATCCCCATGCCCCTGCTGGACTTGGCCTCCTCGGATATCCGCGAGCGCATCCAGTTGGGCCAACCCGTGGAGACTATGCTCCCCGCGGGCGTCTGGCCGTATATCCAATCCCACGGCCTGTACCGCTGATCGGTCTGACCGAATCGACGATAGAACAAACCTGATGAAGCAACAGAAAAGGGCGGCCGAAGCCGCCCTTCCGTTAATGGAATTGTTGAATTGCTCTGGATCAGAAAAGATTCCAGGTATTGATGGACGAATCGCCTTCTTGCAGTTCCATGAGGGCCCAGCCCGTCTCATCATCCCAGTAGCCATCCGCCACGACACCTGCCGAATTGGTGAACCAATAGCCCCAATTGCTGACACGGGTACCCGCGCCTACTTCGCTCAGGTCCATCTTTAAATCGAACCCAACCAGGTTGCTGTCCAGCGGATTCAAAACCTTGGATTTATCGATCTTGTATTCGATCACCCAGCCAGAATCATCGTCTTTAACTCGGGTTGCGAAGTTCCAATACTGGCCATCCGTGGAGTAGCCATACTCGGCGCTTTCGACAATGGCGGTCGGGGCATTGTTGCCACCAGCCAGGCGGCCGCTACCCACGACCGAAGCTTGGAAACCATAGGGCCCGTTTTCCTTTGGTTTGGGATTACGGGACAAGTTTCCGTCCAGGAACAGTTCGGTGCAGTCGTTGTTCCAGGTTTCGGTAGCGACTTCGTCGAAGGCCAGGTTATTATCCACGACATCGACCGCGACATAGATCGCTTCGCTATCGTGCAGAATGTGGATGGTGAAGTTGCTTTGCTCCTTGGTGTACGCCGTGCCATCGATGTAAACGCCGGGAGGAGTCTTATCGGTGCTGCCTTCCATGAAGACGTTTTCGACATAGGCGTTTTCATATTCCCCTGCCGAAATTTTGCCATCCATGACCACGGGGGCGGTGGGTGTGAAGGGCGCCAGAATCCGGTTCTCCCACAAGGAATCCGACAGGAAGAAGAGGGTTGATTTGCCCCGCAAGTTTTGCCCCCCGATGCTGCCCGACCAGGCCGCGTCCACGGTGGCATTATCCGGCGCGGTGGCGGTGTAGGTCAGGGATTTCTGGGTTTGGCCATTGCCCATGGACACGGTCCAGGTAATCTTGCCATTGGCGAACTGGCCGCCATCGCTGATTTCACTGGCGCTCCAGCCAGTCGGCAGGGTTTCGGAAACGGTGTAATCCTTCACGGTCCCTTCGGCTTCCAGATTCAAGGTGACGGGAATTGCGTCCCCTGCCTGGAAATACCGCGCGTCAACCACCCGGCTGCCGCCGACATAATCGGTCGCGATCCCAACCCGCAGGTTGTCGATAAACACGCTGCCAACGGCAGGCTCACCGGTTTGGGTAATGAAGGAAAGCCGGAACCAGCCATTGGGATCGGCAATCGAGCCGAGGTGCGGGGTAATATCCACATCCCAGGTGACCCGTCTCCAACTATCCTTGTTCATCACGCCTTTGATTTCATACTGGTAATAGCCGCCAGAGCTGGATTCCAAAACCAGCAGAAAATCGTGCCACGACTGCGAATTGTCTTCGCTGATGCGGGCATCCACAGTAACATCCAGGACACGGTCCCACTGATCGAAATCTCGCGCCGCGTTGATTGTCTCCATGGGGCGCTTCCACCCGCCAGGCATGATCGATTCCATATAGTCGCTGCCTTCGGATGGCTGGACAAACGCGTCCCCCATCATCAGGCCGACGGAATCTGAACGGGCCTGCCAGCCCACGGGGTATCCAGTGGCAGGATCGGCTTGGTTGAAGCCATAGATCATCACATCTTGCACCGCCGGAGTATCACCAGGGTGGAATCCATAAATTTCATCGATATAAAACCGGCCTTCGGTGGCGTTATCCCCAGGGTTCCAGACGAAACGCAGCTGGTTCACGCTTGTGAGTTCGCTATCGGATGCCGCTCGGTCGATAGGCAGGACAATCTCGGTCCAAACCCCGGCTTGAGAGACTTGGGGGATGCCGAACAGGTTGTTGTGTGGGCCATAGACACGGAAGCGGAAATTGCCATCCCGGTGCATTTTGGCATCCGAAAAGAAGTAGATCCAAAAATGCAGTTCGCGCATTCCGGTCAAATCAATGGCGGTGGGGAATGTGAGAGTTGTTTGCGTCCACTCGCCCTGGCTGGAATCAAACCATCCGTACAGGCCAAATTCGCCTTCATGCAGTGGAATGCCATCATCGGCGGGTGAAAAAACACCCGATTCCACAATCGTGCTGCCGGTGATCTGGATGCCCAAATCTTCATCCGCTTCAAAATTGCAGATATCCACCCGCTGATCGACCGCCGCGAAAGACAAGCCAAACGTCAGCATCGCCAATCCCAGCACTAAAATAATTCGGTTCATACTGCTCTCCTTTAGTACAGAATAGATGCGTTTCTTTTAAGAAACTTCACTTCTGGTACTACTCTATAAAAAAGGAGAAAAAACATCAAGTGATTATAGAGGAATTGCGAGATTCTTCTTGTGATATAGTCTATCGATTAACCGAAAAAACAAGACGGTCTTATGTCTCCCTGTTAGTCGGAGGCCATCAGGAGTCTTGGGAGAGGGTAGTGCCACAGATGGCCTTTTTCGTTGGAGATCAGAAGAGTTTCCCCATCAAAACACAGCCCTTCGCATTGGCCCAGATCCAATGAGATTTCCCGCTGGGGAGCCCCCAGAAAACTGGATTCGCCTTGCACAGGCAGCAGATAGAGCGTTTTTTCGGTTAAGATTGCCATCCAGCGCCCATCCACGGCGATGGCGGCATCGGTTACCACCCCGGTAAACCCCAGATCCCCCACAACCGAGGCGACCGCCTTCCGGTTCTTGTGGAATCCATCCAGCCGGAACACGCGGGGGGGATCGCTTTTCTTGTTTTCCTTGGTGATGAGATAGAATGACGTGTTGTAATAAAAAAACGCTTCGCAATTATGCGCTTTCCCATCCGCGTAGGTGAAGGGCATCGTTTCAACCTTTGTCGTTTCTTCCACCCCTGGATTCGGCTCTGGCAGGCGTAGGATGGCATATTCAGACCGCTGGCGGTCGTTGTCTCCAAAGCAGCCGATGTACAGATACCCTTGCTGGTCGCGCGTGATCGCTTCCCAGTCTGTATTCTCGATCTTATCCAATTTAATTTTCTGTAGTAAGTCTCCATCCGCGGAAAACCGGTACAAAACCGGTTTGTTTCCCCTGTCGTTATGCCCCCAATATTCCCCCGGCTGCCGGGCGCGGATCACGCCGGACAGTTCTTCTACCTCATCGCCATCGATCTTGGCATGTGGTTTTTCGTCAAGCATTTCAATCGCTTTCTCCTGGTGCGTCTGGGCAGGCTGGCTGGCTGGAGTGGGCTCGCTTGCTTGAGTGGGGACAACCGTTGCGGTCGGTTGCGGTTCCGTCGGCGCGGGTGGGACCGGCGTGGGCCGCTCGATAACTAGGGGCCTTGGTGTCGGCGGTGTTTCCCTTCTCATCTCTTGTTCCCCATTCATACATGCCCCGGTAACTAAAAGCAGAACCGCAACCCCAAAACCAAAGCGACGATGCCAAAACCAATTAACACCCTGCACCCTATTGTGAATCCTCAATGGGCAGCCCATTTATTTCAGCCCCACCAGCGGCATGTCATACACCGTGCGGTACCCCCCGCCCATATTCCGGCCCAGCCACAGGCGGTAATCCAGCGACTGGGTTGGCGTGATGAATTTTTTTTCTGTTGGCGTGGTCGCGCTAATCACCGCGATCCCGTTTTGATTCCCGATCTTGGTCACCACCACCAGTTCATCGCGAAAGTCCCCATACAGATCGGCTGCCATCACAAAGGAACTACCGGCGGGCACCCGGGGGGCTTCCAGGGGATGGGGCAGCAGCGTCTTGCCATCAAAATCATAAAGCGTCATGTCCGAAGGCTGCAGCAGTTCCCGGGTTGGATCTCCATCCCACTCCATCGGCTGGTATCCGAAGGGGAACGGTTCCAGCAAAACCTGTCCGTCGGCGGAAAAGAGAACCAGGTTGGTGTCGTCGTGTCCCGCCCGGTTGGAGACGCACTCGATCCCCGCTGCCCCGTCCCAGATGTCTGCTGCCCAGCCGGTATGTCCGTGGGTCCAACGTGGATCATCCTCGCGGTTGACTTTCCAGATCACGGTTCCGGTATTGGCGTCGACCAGGTAGACCCCGGCATGGACACTCGATTCGACGATATAAAACACTTCGAGCCCCGGCCGTTCGGGCAGAAAATCATGGACCGAAACCAAGTCCGGATGCTGGCGGTAGATCGACCAGCGCAGGCTGCCGTCGGCGTTGAGACACGTTGTGCCGTTAAACACCTCTTGCTTGCCATCGTCATCCACATCCGCCACCGCAATCGCGTGTGCGCCACTGCCGTTGGTTTCGGCAAAACTGTCGAAACGCCACAGCTCGTTGAGTTGATGATCATAAGCGGCGAACACTTCGTTCTCATACAATCCTGTCTGGGTAATGACTGCTGGAGTTTTCCCATCCAGGTAGGCGATGGACAGATGGATGCGGGTCGACGATTTGGCAAAATCCGAAACCATATCCGGCCACGGCGCTTGATATTTCACCTTCCCCGTCATCCCGTCCAGTATCGCGACAAACACCGCCTCGCCTTGTTGCAAGCGGGTGATCACTTCCGTCTTGCCATCGCCATCCATATCCCAGACGTTGAAGGGCACATTGTTGGCGCTGCCAAAGCAATGATCGTGATTACAAATATCTTTACGCCATAGCGAACGCCCGTAGGAGGTAAATGCCTCCATCCGCACCGGGATCCCAGGGTCTTGCGACATCTCCGCGTTGCCATTATCCATGCGGATCACGCAATCGAGTTTTCCATCGCCATTCAAGTCGCCGAAGATGGGCACCAGCGCGCCCTGGGTATGGACGGGATGAAACTGAGTGATCACGGCGGTGGGTTCACTGGGGATCGTAATACCCCACCACTCGGACCGCCGCCCTTCTTCCCCCTTGGCGTCGACCGGCTTGACATAGTAGTAATACCGCTGGCCCGGCTCGGCGTTCTCATCCACATATCCGGGCGTGGAGAGCGGCGTGGTATTCTGCAAAAAGCCCGCATGATTGCGTTCTGAGGCCATGTAGACATTGAAACGGGTGTGCGCGGTGTCGCTTGCCAGCAGCGCCCAGGTCAACAGCACTTGGCCATCCGCCAGGGCCACGGCGCTGCCCTTGCGGGGCTGGATACGCCAATCCTTGCCCACTGGCGCCCGCACGGGGCGAAAGCCCAGGTCGGGATAGCGAATCCCCGCCGAAATCCCCAAGCGGTATCCACACTGCAAAAACTCTTTGCTGCGTGCCCAGGAACCACCCATCACTCCACTCTCGATTTCATACAACGCATCGATGCGGTATTTGAATCGGGTCGTCTCCGGGTCATGATTGTCCGCG
>JAVFAP010000221.1:0-6883 GCA_034002445.1 bacterium
ACCTGAACGGCCTTCCCTGGATAGCCTTGGGGGGGGGCCATTTTGAAAAAATGGGAGGAACCCAAGGCGAAACTGTGTACTATACGAAAAATGTGCTACATACAACAATAACCGTGATACAAAGGAGAAAACAATGACTTCCCCAAAACTCAATCGCCGTGGCTTCATGCAGAAAAGTGCAGGAACAGTTGGGAGCCTGATGATTCTCAACAGCGCCACTGTCTTCGGCGCCAACGACCGGCTCAACGTGGCTCTGATTGGGGCCTACGGGCGGGCGACTGCGCACTATGCCGTGCTACGGCAAGAAAATGTGCTGGCCATCTGTGATGTCAACCAGGATGGTATCGCTCACGCGCAAAAGCAGTTTCCAGACGCCAAAGTCTATGATGACTGGCGTAAATGTCTGGATCATCCGGGTCTGGACGCGGTCCTCTGCTGCACCACCGACTTCACCCATGCTTTTATCGCGAACTGGGCACTCAACCGCGACTACCATGTCTATATGGAAAAACCCTTGGCGATTACCGTGCACGAAGCCCGCACCGTCCGCGAAAATTATCTCAAACGCAAGAACAAACTGGCGACCCAGGTGGGGATGCAGCGCCACGCCTATACCAATTTCAACCGCATTCGCGAAGCCATCCATGACGGGGTGATCGGGGCTTTGCATGAGGCTTGTGCCTGGGGCAACCGCCAAATTCGCAAGGATGGCTATTATCCCGAGCAAAGCCCCATCCCCGCCACAGTCAACTGGGATCTCTGGCTGGGACCATCCCCCTGGCATCCTTACAATTTTGAATATTTCAACGCGCAAGCCGGCGCGGGCTGCTTGCAGTGGAACATGTTCTGGGACTTCGGGATTGGCCAGATGGGCGATATGGGCAGCCATACCATGGATATCCTGTGGAATGTGATCGAAGCCGAACTGCCTGAAAGCGTCAGATCCGAAACCCCGGAAGCCTTCCATCCCGAGGTCACCCCAGTGGAATTATCCAGTTTTTATAAGTTCCCCGCCAACAGTTGGCGTGGCGGGATCGATGTGGCTTGGTACCAGGGTGGCGCCATGCCCAAATCGCCATCCGACTGGATCGATCTTGACAAGATCGGTCATGGGGCGATGTTCAAGGGGGAAGAGGGTGTGCTGGTATCCGATTTCCAAAAGCATCTCATCATCCCCAACGAAGACATCAAGAACATGGCGCACTACAAACCGCGTCCCGCCGAAGAAGCCTTGCCGGATTTGGGCAATTTCCAGATGGAATGGATCAACGCTTGCAAAAACGGCAACCCGGCGGATACCGCTTGCAACTTCGAGTACAGCGCCAATATGATCGAGACAATGTGCCTGGGCCTAGTCGCGTTCCGGGCTGGGAAAGAACTGGCCTACGATGCCAAGCAAGGCGCCATCACCAATGACGCCGCGGCCAATGCCTTCCTCACCAAACCCTACCGCGAGGGCTGGACATTGAACGGCTAGGTAATTCGAGGGGGGGATTCTGGAATGGAATCTCCCCCTCACACCTCTTACTTTGCTTCCCGTATAAATTCCTCAATCACCTTCCCGTCATGTTGGATTACTCGAACCTGCAACTGCTCTGGGGTCACTTGAACCTGGGTGAAGGTATCGGTGGCGCCGATCACCAGGTCATAGGCATTGGCGCCTGGCGTGGGCGGGAGGTGGGCAACGCGATGGGTGTGCCCGCTCAGCCACAAATCTGCGCCAGCGGCGTTCAAGAGTGGCTCCATCACCTCGCGGAGGTCTTGCGAACTGAAATTGCGCGCGTTCCGGGGGGGGATATGCGAGATCACCACGAGAAACCGCGCTTTTTGGGCCGCCTCGCTTTGCATGGTAGTTTTTACCCACTCCGCCTGTTCGCGCCGGTAGGCTTCAAAATCCGTCAAGCCATTGTAATACTCGTGGCTATCCACTTTGTCTTCGCCCGAATCCAGCACGAGGAAAAAGGCGGAGCCATGGGTAAAGGCGTAATACGCCCGGCCATCCCGCAGGGGAAAATAGGTATCCAATTGGCGGGCAAACCGGCCCCGCACCTCATGATTCCCCCGCACAAATTGGAAGGGGATCTGGGTGGCAAAGCGCTCGACACTGATATCGACAAAGCCGGTGAAGGGCTGATCGAGCCACATGAAATCGTTGATCATATCCCCGTTATACACGACAAAATCGGTATTGGTCCAATCCACTAGGTTCAGCATGGCGCCCAAGTCCGCTGCGCGCTCGTGGATGTCAGAAAACACGGCGAACGAATAGGCCGGTTTGGCGGGGTCCAAGGTGGTGAAGGTATACTCGGGGCTGGTGATCTCCTCGCCAAAATTGACAATATGCTGCTGCACATAGTCCACAAATTCTCGTGTGCCTGCCCGGTAACGGTACGTGGTGCCGGATTGCAGATTTTCCAAACAAATCTGGTGATGGGTGGTATCGTTAGCGATCAGCCCATGCTGGCTTGCCATCGCTTTTTGATCCAGGTTCTCCCCGGTACCGTAGTCCACCCAGGCAACCCCCTTGCGGTTGGTATGCCATACAATTGTGACTGAATTCTCGGTCAGCAGTTGGAGGTAGGGTCCGTGCGTGATTGCAAAGGCTTCTTGCTCGCCCGTCGCGGGTGGGGCCTCTTGCGCGAAAAGGGGAGAAAACGGAAGCAGGATTAAAAAACAACCCACCAGCCAGCATGCTGCATTCAGAGTTTTACTAGAGTTCATCGTTCACCTCGTTGGGTAAGAGTGAGAATCATGATGTGATCCAAGCATAAGAATAAAGAAAGAAGCAGGGCAGGGAAAGAGCCCCAGTTTGGGTAACTAAACAAATTGAGTGGGCGCAAGGCATCCATGGTCAAAAAAAAAATGGATAACCTTGGCCGGGTTATCCATCAACTACCGAGGTCTAGCCTCGATGAGAGATCCATCGGCGTCTTCACAACGCCTTGGTGGTGTGTTGAACACCCAAGGACGATATGCTGCCTCGGGCATAGCGCGAAAACTCGCTCGGACCGAAATGGGGGGAAATCGACCGAGTGGGTGAGTCTCTCACTATCGATAATTACTTTATTCCCAAATCCTCTTTTTGGGTATCAGTGAATTTACCATTTTTTGTAGATAAATTTACCACACGCCCTTTGTAAAGTCGGGTTGGATACGAGAAATTCTATCGAATGAAATAAGGGGGGCGCAAAAAAAAAGGATAAGCCACACGCTTATCCAGGATGTACAACGAGTTCAAGAGAACCTCGGTACGATTTCTATCGATGCTGGTGGGGCAGCAACGCCCCACAAGCCACATTCCCAACCACGTTTTCCCTTGGCTGGTTTCCCAACGGCATTCCACATGAAATGCCGAAACCAGAGTTACCATTCTAAATCCCAGGTTCAGCCCATTCGAGAACCTTTGTGTCTGATGAATACTATAGCCGGTTATGCCGTGACGCGGTATCAGTGAAATTACCATTTTTTGTAGATAAATTTACCACAAGCCCTTTATAAAGGAGGGTGGGTTTTGGGGAATTCATGCGAAAGACAAAGTGGGGAAAAATCGGAGAAGCCGCAGCGGTACCCCTGCGTTTCCATCTCCGATCGGATTGGAAGAGGGGGTCTATGCCCTTTACGGTCAAAAAGTGGGGGGATTGTTTCCCATTTCCTTGAAATCGGGGGGAAGTTCTTGGTACACTTTGACCGCGAGGCAGATTAATTTATGCCGCGATTCCAGACCTAGTTTGGCTCGGATCCGTTCAATGTGGGTATCGACCGTACGGAAACTGATCCCGAGATGATCGCCAATCTCTTGGCTGGAAAAACTTTGGCCAAGCCGAAGAAACACATCCTGCTCCCGGGAGGTTAACTTGGTCAGCACGGTTTTGGATGAGGGTTCTCCCCCGTCTTTCAGATGGGTGATCATGGCGGATGAGAGCAAATCGCTTAGAAATTTCTCGCCACGCAAGATGCAATGGATCCCCTTCAGCAGCACCTCGGGCTTGTCCCGTTTGCTCACATACCCATTAGCGCCCAGCGAAAAAGCGTGACTGAGGTACTCGACCTCCTCATGCATGGTTACAACGAGCACGGGAGTCCGGACATTGTGGCTCTTGATGGTTTGCAGCAGACTAAAGCCATTGCTCTGAACCAGTTCCAAATCAAGCACCACAAAATCGGGCTCGATCTTGGTAAAAAGCGCCCAGGCGTCGGCTTCGTTGTCACTTTCCACACAACGAATGTCAAGAAATTCATCACGGATGAGCATGGCCATGGATTTTCGGATTAACGGGTGGTCATCGACGAGGAGGCATTTTAACATGGGCGTTCAGTTCAACGGATTTTGCCGTAAGTCCTATGGTATGGTTGATCGAGTTATCTTCTCAAATCAACGGATGTAGATATAATAAAGCATTTTTATACGAAAGAAAAGTTTTTTACATCCTTTCCGCAGATCGGTTGCCATAAAATACAGGATTGTTTACGGAATGCGAATTTTCTTCCTTTGTCTTTGCTTTCTTTCTGTTGCGGGAATAGGACAGGCGCAACGGTTCCAAAGTCCCCAATGGCAGGTCCGTGCCTTTCATGCTCCGGAAGAACTGGGCTACGAGGAAGTTCACGACTTGCAAAAAGCCCGCGACGGCTCTGTCTGGCTGGCGACCGATGGCGGAGGGGTGACCAGGTTGCAAAATGGCCAGAGTACGGTGTATAACCGCAGTCAAGGCCTGATCTCCAATTCCTGCCGGGGGGTGCTAGAAGATGCGTGGGGCGGGATCTGGGTGGGAACCAACCAAGGCATCAGTTATATCAACAAAGGAACCATTTCCAATTTTACCTCCAAGACGTTCGCGTTTCTCCAAAATGACGCTATTGTAAGCATCGCGATCGATTCGCAAGACCGGATATGGTTTGCGAATGAAGCCAATCAAATTTTTTATTTTACACCGACCACCTTGGTTCAGAATGAACCGCAAGGTTTATGGTCCCTCTATCCCTACAGTGGGAAACCCGGTTCGCGGATTGAAGCCCTCTCTTTCAATTCCCAAGGGCATCTGTGGGTGGTTCTGGATTACGGGGGAGTGGAATTGTTCACCAAACAGGGCGAATACTTCCATTATAATGTGAACGGGAATGCAAAACTGAACGTCCCTTGCAGCGCCATCCTACTGACCGCGGATGATTCCTTGTGGATCTGCGGTGCCGGGCAGTTACGCTGCTTGGCCGATGGTCAACTACAAAAACGCATCCCTACCCCTTATTCGCTGACCGCCTTGGGAGAGTACCAAGGCACAATTTTGGTGGGCACTGCCGATCATGGTCTCTTCTATCTGGAGGGGGAGCAACTCCTTCCCATCCCCTTGGGAAACGATCAACCCCTTACCCATATTGAATGTATTCGCTCCTATGGCGATGAAGTGATATGGATCGGCAGCCATGAAGGCGCCTACCGCATTTCGCCTTCCCCCTGGCAGATGCTTCCCGATCTGACCCCCGGAGTTCTCTTGCAGCCTCAAACCTTGACCCGGACCGCGGATGGTTCGTTGTACATCCTGGATCAAAAAGCTACGCTGTATAAATTCGACTATAACGGCTGGGAAAAGCAAGTGACCCTCCCCATCAAAAAGGAGGGGGATGAATACCGTTTTGCCGTCCATTCCATGATCGCCAAACAGAATGAGGCATTGTTTCTCCTTGCGGATCAGGAATGTTTTGAGATTTCACTGCCCCCCCCCATCGTGGTTCGCCCCCTCCCCTTGCCCCAGGATTACCAAGCCGAGCCTCACTGCGGGCTTTTCCTCTCCTCGCAAAGCGAATTGTGGCTGGCCTATACTCAAGGGATCGCTCGCTGGAATGGCGTGCGGTGGGAACCCTTTCCCCTCGGGAAAGAGCATGCCAATCCCCAGGTCTTTTGGATCCATGAAATCGAACCGGGGTGGTACTGGTTCCTGGGCAGCGGATGGATCGAAGAAAACCGCAACGGCGTTATCCAATCCGTTTCTTTACCCCAAACCTATACCGATTTCACCGACGAAGCCAGCAAATTGTTTTGCGCGGTCAATCACCGTAACGCGGTTTGGATCGCTACCGATCGCAATGGGATTTTACGCTTTGATGGATCCGGCTGGCAGCATTTCCATCATCGCGATGGGCTCCCAAACGAAGGGATTCGCTCCCTCTACAGCGCCCCGGATGGCGTTCTCTGGATTGGATCCAACCACAACGGTGTCGGATCGTTCCAGGATGGCCGTTGGATTGTGTACCGCTACAACGAGGGCTTGCCCAATGGGGTTGTTGACCGTATCAGCCAAGATCCGTTTGGTACAATTTGGGCGGAAATCCGCTACGAAGGCATCGCATGCTACCGCCCCTCCAAACGCCGCCCCGTGGTTTGGATGGAGATGGAATCCTCCAGCTTGTTACCCGGCGAAAGCGGGGTGTTTTCTTTCGATGGCCGAGATCATTGGAACGAGACCGAACAGGAGGACTTGGTTTTCTCCTGGCGGATTCTGGACCGCATCAATCATCGGATCACTGCCGATTGGTCGCCCTATTCCCATGCCCGCATTGTCAACACGCCCCGCTTGCAGCCTGGTCAGTACCAGTTTCAGGTCCGGGTGCAGGATACCGACCGGCGCACCTCTCTCGCTCCGGTAACGTCCGATTTCACTGTCATGCCTTACTTCTGGTCTACTCCAGCCTTTTGGGTTCCGGTCCTTGTTGCGATCGCTGCCATTTTTTCTTCGCTGTGGATCTGGTTCCGCAAGCATCGCGCCCTTCTTCACTCCGAGGAGCAGTATCGGCATCTGGGGGAAAAAGATACCCGTACCTTAATGGTCAACTGGGATGGAGAAGGCCGTATCATCTACTGCAATGAGTGCTTCGAGAAACTGGTGGGAGT
>JAVFAP010000222.1:0-6874 GCA_034002445.1 bacterium
AGAGGGGAGTAATGATCAATGCCGCCAGCGAAGGCTCCAAAATCGGTCCCCCGGCGGAGAGGGAGTGTCCTGTAGACCCGGTCGGCGTCGCGATAATCAGCCCATCCCCCCGGTATGTCAGGGCCGGTTCATCCTCTTCGCCCAGCCAGATGTCTAGCAAGCGGCCTGGATAGGATGAAGTAAACAAGGCCTCGTTCAGGGCATAATGATGGAAGAGGGGCTGCATGGTCCCCTCGCGATCAGGCCGAATCCCCCGGGCTTCCAGCAAACAGCGGTCCACCAGGCGGAAGTTCCCCCCCATCACGCAATCCAGGGCAACTTCCAACTCATCCATGGTGCACGACGTCAAAAAACCAAACCGGCCCAGGTTCACTCCCAGAATAGGCCGGGGAAAAGCGGCCATCGCCCGCGCCACTCCTAAGATGGTGCCATCTCCCCCAAACACCAACACCATGTCACTTTGCTGGATATGGGTTTGCAGTTCCTGGATGGAATCCGGCGTTTCTTCCCCCAGCCGGATGATCTGGCATGTCACATGGTAACGCCGCACCATCTCGGCAGCCTGGTGCGCCCCTTCCTCCGCGTTGGGTTTTTGGCTGTTGTAAAAAAGGGAGAGATGACGGATGGAAGGACTCGAAGCATGGTTCATCGCGGTTCGTTCTCTTTTCGATGGGCTCGGCCCACAGCGTCCAGCACCGCCTCCGGGGGAATCGATTCCACCAGCGGATTCGGCATGACATGGATCAAAAATTCAATATTGCCTGTTTTCCCTTGGATTATTGAAGGCGCGATATGCCGCACCGCCCACTGGGCTTCTCTGAAAAAACGGTAGAAATCCAGAAGTACTTCTTCATGGTCTTCTTGGTGACGAACGAGC
Source organism: bacterium (assembly GCA_034002445.1). GTDB lineage: Bacteria > Hinthialibacterota > Hinthialibacteria > Hinthialibacterales > Hinthialibacteraceae > JAVFAP01. Next base: position 878 of record JAVFAP010000222.1, read on the forward strand.
CCCTTCTTCCCCACCTTCCCTTTCCCCACCTCAAACTGGGGCTTGATCAGCAACACCGCCTGCCCCTCCGGCTTTAAAATCGATTGGATCGCCAGATATACGGTCTTGATGCTGATAAAAGAAAGATCGGCCACCACCAAATCCACCGGCCCGCCCAGATGCCGCGCTTCCAGGTAGCGGCAGTTGGTATTATCCATCACCACCACCCGTGGGTCGGTTTGCAGCCGGTACACCAGTTGCCCCCGGCCCACATCGACCGCGAATACTTTTTGTACCCCGCGCTTAAGGAGACAATCGGTAAATCCACCCGTGGATGCCCCCAGGTCGGCCGCGATCAACCCACGGACCGCGATCCCAAATTCCGCCAGCGCCCCCTCCAGTTTTTCCCCTCCCCGGCCGGCGAACTCTGTCTCCTGCCGCTGCACCCGCAGGGGCGCCACGGGATCAATCAACGCCCCAGGCTTGTCGATCACCACTTCATCCACCAGCACCTTTCCCGCACGGATATACCGCTGCGCGGCTTCCCGGCTGGGAAAAAACGCATCTTGCACTAACCGCAAATCCAATCGAACTTTTTTCATCGTACCGTAAGCGAATCAATGAGGCTAGACGCCTTGCACTTTTGTGATCGAAAGCCCCGAGGCGGCCGTTTTCGCCCCCTGGTATTGCCCCCAGGCCGACGCCCAGGCATGATAGGGCACTCTCCAAAACTCTTGCCCCCAGCGCCGGCACAGCCGAAAATGGAGCAGCAAGTATCCCCAGTCTCTCGCCGTGGTCAACAGCACCGAACGGGCCACCTTCTGCAACGACGGAATGGTCCGCAAACCAAACAACTCATACAGGCGGTAATGATCGATCAGCGTGCGCTTGTAGGTATACCCCGCATCACGCTCATGCGAATGCCACACCACCGCGTCCGCCGCATATGCCAGGGTATACCCATTGCAGAGCGCTCGGAATCCCCACTCCAAATCTTCCCCGAACGCAACCTGTGGAAAGGGAATCTTCTCCCATACATCCCGCCGGATGAGGGATGCGACATTCTCAAAGACACACTGGAGATGCTGCTGGGCGGGAGAAAGAGCCAGAAACGCGTTTATCGACTCAATCCGCTGCCGCCGCGACTCCGCGACCCCGCTAACCCACTGGAGACCGTTCCGCCGTACCAGCTCGGAGGCTTCCGGATAGGGCGCCTGCCGGGCATAGACCCCCGCCGCGTCCGCCGCACGCAACGCTTCCACCATGCGGCGCAGAAAATCATTCTCGGCAGGAATCGCGTCCTGGGTCAATAAAAGAACCAGATCGCCGCGCACCTCCGCGATTCCCTGATTCCGTGTTTGCCCATGGTTGAAGGTTGCGGGGTCAATTCTTTTCACCCGAAACCCGAATTCTTCCGCCATCAGGCCGGTTCCATCCGTAGAACCCGAGTCGATCACAAGCATGTCGACCGGCCCAGGGTAATCCTGCACGCACAGTCGGGTAAGAAAGGGACGAAATTCCACGCCCGCGTTCTTGGTGGGAATCACGATCCCAATTGATGGATAAAAGGCAGAATTCATTGGACTTAAAACAACACTCCCCTCAAGGTGTCTCCAAATCGCCGCGATTTTTGTTCCGTCAAAACAATACACCGGAATTGGCGAGATTTACAGAGCCTCACAAATACCATATTTCCTGTTACATTCATGCCCAAACCACTAGAAAACCATGCAAAATGTGTAACACTATCAAAAATCCCATCGGCCAAACATCGATTCCTGCCCCGGAGACCGTTGAAAACCCTGCGCGGGACGGGTACTCTTAATTAATACGTAAAAATAAGTCGATGGAATACAAATTTTCAGCAAGTTTTCCTTTGCGGAAATAGTATAGCGGCTTGAATTTTTCTACCCAACCGCCTTAATATGGGGACACGGTCCAATCGACGCGAAATCAGGTGGTGTTTTTTTCGATTCCAGCGGATTGTTGGTGTTATTTTATTTTTTTGATAACTGAGGTCCATCGATGAAGAAGGTAACGAGAGAAAAGGAATATCTCAAAGGCGTCAGAGTCTCGATTCTGGCTGCCAAAGACCCCATTGGTAATGAGTTGGCGGATATGTTGGCCAAGGAAGGATGTTCTGTCCACTTGGCTGACACAATCGAAACGCTGCAAAAACTGACAACCCAAGAGCCCTCCAAAATCCTGGTCATCGAACAAGCGTTCTGTGAAGCCCTTCACAAGATTTTATCCAATGACAAGCGCGAGTTGGAAAATCTGGGCTCCGAGATCGTTGTCATCCCCAACAAAGAAGACCAGGACGACGCCATCGGTTGGGCGCGGAAGTTCCAAGGGTACGCGGTCTCCAATCCCCTGCTGCGGGGAGAGACCGTCGTTTTAATGGAACGGATTCTGGATACCCGGCTGCTCAAAAAACAGTTGGAACGGTACGAATCCTCCGAACCCAACCTGGAACGGTTTGGCCCCATCGTGGTCAAATCCCCCGAGATGAAAGATGTGATCCGGTTGGCGCGCATTCTGGCCATTCGTTCCGACTGCGTCCTCTTCGTTGGGGGAGTCGGGACGGGGAAAGAATTACTCGCTCAGACCATTCACGAAAACAGCCCGCGGCGACACGGCCCGTTTTTTGCCATCAACTGCCGCTCTTTCTCTCCAGAAGACTTGGCGGTGGAATTGTTCGGCCGGGGCGAACCCAGCTCTAGCGATTTATCCGATGAAAAGAATCTGCTGGAGATGTGCAACGGGGGTACCCTTTTCCTGGATGAAATCGGGATCATTTCCCCCAACATCCAGGGAAAACTGCAACGCTTTTTGGAAGATGGAACGTACACCCGGGTTAACTCCCGCGCGGTTTGCCAATGTGATGTCCGCATCATGGCCGCAATCACCAAACCGTTGGATGAAGCGGTCGCCAAGGGAGAATTTTCTGAAGAGTTGTTCTTCCGCCTCAACCGCTTCACCCTGCATAGCCCGGCTTTGCGGCGGCGGGTGGAGGATATCCCCATCCTGACCAAAGCGATCCTGGATCGCATCGCCAAAGAAAAGAATGAGAAACCCAAGAGAATCGTGGAGGATACCCTACGGGTTCTGATGGATTATCATTGGCCCGGCAATATCCGCGAGTTGGAAAATGTCTTGGAATTCGCCGCCTTGGTCGCCGATAAAGATCCTATCTACCCCCATCATCTTCCCAAGCAATTCCAGGATGAAGTGGGCAGCATCTTTCTCGGCACGTCTGTGGATGATCTCCCCCCGATCAGCGAGATCGAACGGCGCTACATCATCCGCGTCATGGAAGCCACCAAGGGTAACAAAGTCAAAGCGGCCACCATCCTCGATATCAACCGCGCCACCCTGCACCGTAAGTTGCAGATGTACGAGCAGGACAAAGTCTCGGAGTTATAATCCGAATCGGTTATTCCCGACTCCAAAACGGCAGGGCGCCCACGCCCTGCCGTTTTTCATACATGGTCCAAAAAAACAAAACGCAACCGGTTCACTCCCGGTTGCGTTTGGATTTTCTTGATTGGTTCCCCCGGAGTGGATTATTCTCCTTTGGGAAACGTGGTCTGCAAGACCGAAGGCCACTCCGCCCCCAGCTGGCAAGGCACCAGCCGGAACGAAAACGAAACCGGCTCCGGCATTACCCGGTAGGGCGGCAGCGTTGTCAGCGGGGTCCAACTGTCATCGCCACCTACGCCCATTTGTTTGAAGTCTATATTGAAGGTAATATCGTCCCGCCGCTTCAGATCCGCCGGATGCCGCGCCAGCGCCATATCCATCGCGGTGTAGTGATGCGCGCTGGTTTCCAGCAACGGCTGGCCTTCCACCAGCAGGCCCACTCCAGCGGAATCGGTCAGCGCCACCCAGCGGACATCCGTCTTGTTGCCATTCTCCGAAGGTTTGAGATAAGGCACAAACTGTTCATCCACCGTCCCGCTGTACCGGCCCACCTGGGCGCCGGTTTTGCGGTCACAATATGACTCCTGCGGCCCCCGGCCATACCAGGTCATTGTGTTATAATCGCCCGCCACCGTCATCGTCATGCCCATTCGCGCCAAGGGTGGCAAGTCCCCTACGGGCTCGATATGATTGTCCATTAGCACCTGACCATCACCCAGGATCGTATAGACGGTCTGCTGTTTGAACCCGCTTGGATTTCCAGGTGCGGCAACAAACGCCTCCACCCGGATCTGGGCTTCATTTTCATTCATTTGCCGCGCGGTCACGCGGTTCTTCCCTTGGACCAGTTTCTCCAGCCCGGCGACGCTCCAGTCCCATTCGGACCCCCGGCCATTGGCGACATCATTGTCCGTCGGCGCACGCCACACGTTCAGGCGGGGCCCCGCTTTCAAGAGTTCCCGATCTTGGTAGCGGTAGGTCATGATCTGGCCTCGGCTTTTATCAAAGAAGAGATAAAACGACGGCCCTTCCACAACGACAAAGTCTGAATTCTGGCGCAGTTCCAGCGAGGGCAGCGTTGCCAAATCCACGGGTGTCCGCGTCGGCGCTTCCCACGGCATCCGGTATTGCTCAAACGCCACTTCATGCCCCTTCCCCGCCCAAGCAGTGGCTTCCGGTAAAACAAACCGAATCGTCAGCCAATATTCCGCCCCGGCGTTCAATACAGGTTTCTCCACCGGAATAGAGATCCGGCATGTCGCTCCCGGCGCCACATCGAGAGCGGGCAGCGCCCCTTGCTGAATGACGGTACTGTTCTCGCTCAGCGTCCATAAGCCATCCAGGCGGGCCAGATTGGTAAAATGATACTCATTGCAAAGTTCCACTTGGCCTTTCGACAGATCGATCGCCCTGAACTGCACTGGCTGGATCACTTTTTTGAATTCCAGCAATCCGGGATGGATCGTTCGGTCCGGAAAGATCAGGCCATTGCAACAAAAATTGTCATCGTTAGGATGATCACCAAAATCCCCGCCATATGCGAAATAGTGCTCCCCAGCCTGGGTATACCGAGTGAGCCCTTGGTCTACCCAGTCCCAGATAAATCCACCCTGGATTTTTTTGTACTTGCGGAAGATATCCCAAAACTCCGCCAGGTTACCGCTGCTGTTACCCATGGCGTGGGCATACTCACAATTGATCAGCGGGCGGGGATCGTCCTTCTCGGCCCACTCCACCAAATGGTGGATCCGGGGATACATCGCCGGAGAAACAACATCCACACAGGGATGGTATTCCGCTGGGTTGTAGTACACCGGGCGCGTGGGTTCGTTCTGGTGCACCCAATCCGCCGCGTCAATATGGTTCTGCCCAAACCCGGATTCATTACCCAGCGACCACATGAAAATACACGCATGGTTCTTATCCCGCTCCACCATGCGGATCACCCGATCCAGCATCGCCGGTTTCCATGCGGGATCCTTGGTAAACCGGTCCCACCACTGGTGCGACTCGATATTGGCTTCATCAATGATATAAATCCCGTACTCATCACACAGTTCATACCAGCGGGGCTGATTGGGGTAATGGGAAGTGCGCACCGCGTTGATATTGTGCTGCTTCATCAGCAGAATATCCTTCACCATCGATTCCTCGGTGATCGCGTGGCCTCGTTCGGGATCATGCTCGTGCCGGTTTACCCCTTTAAACAAAATGGGGACACCATTGACACAGACCTGCGAATCGCGGATTTCGATTTCACGGAAGCCAACCTGGCAACGCTCCACTTCCAGAATTTCTCCCACTGCCGTCTTGAGAGTCAGCAGCAAGGTATACAAGTAGGGATCTTCCGCCGACCAGGGGCGAGGGATGAGTTTCGCCTTGCTTTGGACCACCGCTTCCTCGCCCTGGGGAAGGGAATGCAAGCCCGAGGTGACCTGGGTTAAAACCAGATTCCGTTCCTTGTCGTACAGCGACAGTTCCACCTGGTACGGAGCAGATTCCTGCGTTCCGTAGTTTTTCACATGCAGGCGGACCCCCAGATCGGCATGGTGGTACTGCGCATCAAAATTTGTCTCGATCTTGAAATCGCGCAGA
>JAVFAP010000223.1:0-6862 GCA_034002445.1 bacterium
CAAGACCAACCTGACCGACGTGGACAGCGGCCTAGCGATCCTCAAATATTTCCACGAACAGCCCTGCGCGGTGATTATCAAACACAACAATCCCTCGGGCGTGGCCTTGGGCAATACCCTGCTCGACGCATATAGCAAAGCGTTCGAAGCCGATCCCATCGCGCCCTTTGGCGGCGTGCTGGTGGTCAACCGGGCCGTGGACAAAGACACGGCGGAGGCGGTCTCAAGCCAATATTATGAAGTAATCTGTGCGCCGGATTATGAGGAAGGGGCGGTGGAGATTTTGGCGCAACGCAAAAACCTACGCATCGTCCGGTTAAAAAACATCGCACGCTTGGATACCTACCTAGGCCAGCGTTACGTAGATATCAAAAGTTTGTCCGATGGCTCCCTTTTTCATCAATGGTCCTATATCCCAACCGCCGGTTCTGACAATACCATCATCCGCACCTTCGATGATTTCGCCAAGCATGTAGTCGTACCGCAAAAGGAACCGATCCGGCGCATGGAAGAAGGCCGGGTGGTGCGCACAGGAGAGACCATAGGCATCAATCGGCAGCCCACGGAAGAAGAGATGAAAGATCTCTGGTTTGCGTGGATGGTGGAAACCTGCGTTACCTCCAATTCGGTACTGACCGCGAAGAATCTGGCGACGGTCTCGATTGGAGTCGGCGGGCAAGACCGGGTGATGATGGCCAAGCAATGCGTCAACAAAGCCTACGAATCGCGCAAGGCGCTGATCGCCCTGCAAAAGCACGGGATGCTGTTTGACGCGTTGTTATTGGAAGCGCGGCTGGGTGTGGTCTCCAACCGAGTGCTGAAGGCCATTGAAGATGAAGCAATGGAGGGCAACGCAGGGCTGGAAGGCGCGGTGGCCGCATCCGACGCATTCTTCCCCTTCCGGGATGGCGTAGACGCTCTGCTGGATCAGGGGATCCGCGCGATCGTCCAGCCGGGCGGCTCGCTGCGGGATTGTGACGCGATTGAAGCCTGTAATGAATGCGACGCAACCATGGTCTTTACCGCGATGCGCTGTTTCAAACACTAATCTCTTTTTTGATCCTCTCAAAAGACCGGCTTTACCGCCGGTCTTTTTTTCTTCGCCCAGAATTACACTCGATCCAGTCCTCTTTCCGGGCCGAATTTCCTTGATGAAATGACTCATTCTCGCAAGGGGTTTGAGACATACCTTTTATTTTGTTTTAAAATACTGTATAAGGGGTGTAAATTCCTGCATTTTCTTTCGAGGCAAAATCATGATCCGATCCGCCTTTTATCCTATCTTGTTCAGTCTGCTTACTTGTTGCCTTACTCCTGCATTGAGCCAAGAGTCACCGGCCGGAGCGGCCACACTCAATTTTATCCAGGGCCCGGTAAATGGCATTCATATCCTGGCGAACGGCAAAAGTTTGTTAATCCATGGCGATCCCCGGGGCAAGGATCTGGCGCCGGAAACGGTCCTCTTCACCCATCACCGCCGGGATGTGGTCTGGGCGGGGGAGCCCTATGTGCGCGCCGGAGCGGCAGCCGTGGTTCCCGCCTCGGAAGAAGCGATGTTTACCCAAACCACCGCTTTTTGGCAGGAGTGGAAAACCGGGTATTTGCAGGATTTTAAACAACAGACGGCGCAGATCCTGGTGGATCCCTTTCCCGCGGTGAAAACGGTGAAGGAAGGGGATGTGATTGTATGGCAGGATTTGCAAATCAAGGTGCTAGAGACTCCGGGAACCACACGGGGCGCGGTCTCGTACCTCTTTACTCTTAACAATAAAAAATACGCTTGCGTCGGGGATCTGATTTATGGGGATGGGAAGATTCTCGATCTCTACAGCCTCCAGGATGAAATCCCCGAAGCCAAGATCGGCGGCTACCATGGATACATGGCGCGGGCGGCGCAGCTGATTGCCAGCCTGCGGAAAATCGCTCAGGAAAAACCCGATATTCTCTTACCCGCGAGGGGTCCGATTATCTACTCGCCCCAAGAAAGTATCGAGAAGCTCATCCAGCGCCTGCAAGCCGTTTACCGCAATTACCTCACCACCAGCGCGCTGCGCTGGTATTTTGGCGACGAGCATATCCAAATCTGCGCCCAACGCATCATCGGGGATGCCACGATCGCCTGGATGCCCATGGCCAAGGAAATTCTGAAAACCCCACCAGCCTGGATCCTGGCGTTTGGCACCTCGCGTCTGCTGATCTCGGCAAGCGGTAATGGCTTTCTGCTGGATTGCGGCTCCCAGAGCGTGATCGATAAGATCAAGGAATTGATCACGCAAGGTAAACTGAGCAAAGTCGATGGCATTTTTGTCACCCATTACCATTCAGATCATACCCAGTTTGTAGAACAGGCGTCCAAGGAATTCCAGTGCCCGGTCTATACCACGCCGCTGGACGCCGATGTATTAGCCCATCCCCAAGCCTACCATTTGCCGGTGGTTACCGAAAACGCCATCTCCTCTCTCATTGTCAAACAAACAGGAGAAACCATGGCCTGGGAAGAATTTCAATTCACCTTTTTTGATTTCCCCGGCCAGACCCTCAACCACAGCGCACTGCTCGTCACGCCACCCGCCGGGGAGGCAATGTTCTTTATCGGCGACTCGTTCACCCCATCCGGCCTGGATGATTACTGCCTGCGCAACCGCAATCTGTATCACCCGGATTCGGGCTATTTCGCCTGTCTGGATACCATCCGAAGTGTCACGCCAGAACCGTACCTGATCAATCAGCATGTGGTGGAGCCGTTTCGCTACTCGGCAGAGCAAATGGCGTTCCTGACCCAATCCCTGCAAAACCGCGTGGCCTTGCTGCGCGATGTGATCGCCACCGAAGAATTCCATTATGGAGTCGATGATCAATGGGCCCGTTTTTATCCTTACGGCCAAACCAGCGCCCCCCAGCAACCGGTCACGGTTCAAGTGCTTTTAACCAACCACTCTTCCGCCGAGAAGCCGTTCACCGTTACCCTCAATCTGCCCCGCGCATGGAACCAGCCCTCGGTGGAACAATCGATCACCATTCCCTCAAGGCAGGAGCATGCCCTAAGTTTTACCATCACCCCTCCAGAATCCTTTACCGGGCTCGCCGTTCTGACCGCAGATGTAAAGCGGGGCACGGTAGTGTACAAACACTGGATCGAAGCCCTGGTAGATATTCAAGCCCCTCCGGCGCCGTAGGAATCATTCCCTGCGGCACAAGAGAAATCCGCTCTCGATTTTTATTTTTAAATACGGTATTCTATGCTAAGGTAAAAGCAATCTTTTTCTGGAACAAAGACATTGCGTCTCATGACCTACCCGTTGCACCCGTTTTGAGAGGCAATCGCAGTGCCAGTAAGAAGATGCCACTCAAAACGAGAGGAGAAGACTCGCAATGCCGACAGGGAAAGTGAAATGGTTCAATGAGAAAAAAGGGTATGGATTTGTAGAGAAGGATGATGGGGGCGAGATTTTCGTCCATCATACCGGGATTCTGGGTCAGGGTTTCAAAAACCTCTATGAAGGAGAGACCGTCGAGTTCGACATCGAGGAGACCCCCAAAGGCCCCAAAGCCATCAATATCACCCGCATTGAATAGTCGGAAAGACCGGGATCACCCCGGTCTTTTTTTCCCCTCTCTTGCCTCCCCTGATCAATTATAGAATCGGCTTGCTATCGATCCGCACCCTATTCCAAGGGGATATAATCGAGACAAAATCGAGACGGCTGGGGGGTGAATTGGCGATATGCCCCTGGATACACTATGCCTATCCATTTGCGGAAGCAGACAGCTTTCCCGTCTGCTCCGATCCCGTGGGAGGCATGATGATGACACAAACCCTATCGGCGTACCGTATCCTGGGCGAGAGCCAAGCCATGCAAACCCTGGCGGCGTGGGTGCACACCGCCGCGCCCCATGTTGACCCGATTCTGCTCACCGGAGAGCGGGGGACGGGGAAGGAATTGCTGGCCCATGCCATCCACACGTTGGGTCCAGCCAAGGGAACCATGGTGATTTTGGATTGCTCCACCCTGCCCCTCAGTACCCTGGAATCGGTGTTGTTCGGTCATGAGCGCGGCTCGTTCACCGGGGCAACGCATCGACATATCGGGTTACTGGAAAACGCACAGGGCGGGAGTTTGTTTATCGATGAGCTGCACACCCTGCCTCTTTCAGTCCAGCATCGTTTTTTGCGTTTTATCGAAGAGGGTCACATTCTGCGCATCGGGGGCACACTGCCCCTGACCATTCATTGCCGAATCATCGCCGCCAGCAATCGTGATCTGGCCGCCGCCGTGGCGGGAGGCCGGTTTCTGCCCGATCTGTATGACCGCTTAAACGTCCTACACGCCACCATTCCACCCCTGCGGGAGCGAGGGGAAGACCGCTGGCTATTGTTTCGCCATTTCATCGGAAACGACGCGGCAGCACGGCTCACCCCCGAAGCGCGGACGATCCTGGCCGCTCACCCCTTTTATGGAAACGTGCGCGAACTGAAAACCCTCTGCCGCCGTTTATCCATCTTTCATCCCCAAGATGTGATCACGGGAGAAATCATCCAGCAGCACCTGGAGCCCAGCCCGCCCCATCCTGGCCTATCCAGGGATGCAGAAATTGCAGCGGGAGCAGCCTGCCAGGGGTAGGATCATAGCCCACTCCATTATACGATGCTACCCAGACCAACCATTTGGAACAACCAGAGGGAGGAAGCCATCCCCGTGCCCAGCCAAACCAACCGACGCAGTGTTTTCTCGTGGTGCCTTTACGATTTCGCCAACTCCGCCTTCACCACCCTCATCGTCACCTTTGTCTATGCCATGTACTACAGCAAGGCGTTCGCACCGGATGAAGTGACGGGCATGGCTTGGTGGTCGCGAGGGATCGCGGTTTCATCCATTTTTATCGCGCTCCTCTCTCCATTCTTGGGAGCGATGGCCGATCAAGGCGCTCGCAAGGTGTATCTCTTCGCGACAACGACAATCAGCATTCTTGGCTGTGCCGCTTTATATTGGATCACGCCCGGCCACGCCTTTCTGGCCCTGGCTTGTTTCGTCATCGCCAATATCGCGTATGAACTCGCCTGCGGCCTGTACAATGCCTACTTGCCCGATATCGCCACGGAAAAAACCATAGGCCGGGTATCAGGCTATGGCTGGGCCTTGGGATACGGCGGAGGGCTCTTGGCCATGTTCGCCGCGCTGGTACTGTTTATTTATCCCGAAACACCCTGGTTTGGCTTTGCCAAGGAGAACGGCGAGGCCATCCGCGCCTCCTGCCTGTTGGTGGCCGTGTGGTATGCCCTGTTCAGCATCCCCATGTTTTTGTGGGTGAAGGACCGGCCGCTCGCCCAGCCATCCGCGGCAACCAGTATCCGGAAAAGCTTCACTCAGTTAAAAACCACATTTGCAGAGATCAGAAAATACCGGCCGGTCGTGCAGTTTCTGGCGGCACGGCTGATATTCAACGATGGCCTGGTGACCATCTTCGCGTTTGGCAGCATCTACGCGGCAGGCAGTTTTGCCTTCAGCACCAACGAGATCATGATCTTTGGCATCATCGTCAATGTCGCCGCCGGCCTGGGCGCGTTTGGGCTGGGTTTTCTGGATGACTACCTGGGGGCGAAGCGCACCATTCAGATCAGTCTGGTGGGGCTGATTGTTGCCTCGGCCCTGGCCATCCTCACACATCAAAAGATGGGGTTGTACTTGGCAGGAGTGTTGATTGGGATTTTCGCCGGGCCGACGCAATCCGCTAGCCGTTCCCTGATGGGACGCCTGGTCCCGCCGGAGAAAGAGAACGAATTCTTTGGCTTTTTCACGTTCTCGGGCAAGGCGACCGCTTTTCTGGGCCCCACCTTGGTCGGGCTGTTTGCGGAACAGTTTCAATCGCAGCGCGCCGGGCTTTCGGTTGTGGTCGTGTTCTTCATCGTGGGGGGAATCCTGCTCCACTTTGTCCCAGAGAAAATGGGCAAAACGATGGCAGAAAACCTGAGCGGACAGAGTTAAGGGCGGCGAAAGGAAGCGGGTCGCCCCTTGATCCGCACCCAGGGTCAGTCCCCTTCAAGACCAGGAAACCTGGATATACAGTTTTTCAATTCAAACAAAGCAGGGAAGGACGTCCATGAAAAAAGTAAGCAATGGATCTATTCAAACATTAACGGATATTGTCCACTCCTTCGCCACGCGCGGTTCTGAAGAAGCGGTCAAGTTTTACAATGGATTTCGGATTATTCCGTATACCTACCACGATTTGTACAAGCGATGCTGCCAATGCGCGGCCTTTTTTACCCAGCTGGGTTTAAAGAAAGGGGACCGGATTCTGCTCTGGGCCCCAAACGGGCCAGAATGGATCGTCGTGCAAAGCGCCTGCGCATTGACGGGAGTGGTCAGCATTCCCTTGGATATTCGTAACACACCAGATTTTATCCTGAAAATTCAGGAAGAAGTGGAAGCCCGCTATTTCTTCCAAACCCAATACAAGAGCGTTCCCGGTCTGGATATCCAATCCATTTTCATGGAGAACCTGTTTGAACAAATCGAGGGTCTGCCAGAGCAATGGGAAAGCCCAGTCATCCAGCCCGACGACTGGATTTCCATCTTCTACACCTCTGGCACCACCGGCCGCCCCAAGGGAGTGATCCTCACCCACGGCAATATTGCGTCCAATATCGTGTCGGTGCTGAAAATTATCCATGTGGAACCCTCCTACCGGCTGCTTTCGGTTCTGCCGCTGAGTCATGCGTTTGAACAAACCTGCGGCTTTTGGGCGCCCCTTCATTGTGGCGCCAAGGTGCTTTACCTCAAATCGCTCAAGCCATCCGCCCTGTTCGAGATGTTCCAGCGTGAGAAAGTTGCGCTGATGCTGACGGTGCCCCGCTTGCTGG
>JAVFAP010000224.1:0-6852 GCA_034002445.1 bacterium
CGCGATCTCCTCCAAGGCTCAGCCGATCGGCTACTTCGATGGCGCGCAGGATATCGGCACTCCCGATAAATTGGGGGCGGATGGTTCCAGTTCCTACGATGGAACGACCAGTAGCTATATCGTCAACGGGAGCGGGGATGATGTATGGAATGCAGCCGATGCGTTCCAGTATGTTTGGAAACCCTGGAGCGGCGATTTTGTGCTGACTGCGAATGTGTCGGTCACGGGCGGGCTGGATACCCAAGTCTGGATTAAATCCATGCTGATGGCGCGTCAGGATCTTACCCCTGGGGCGGCTCATATTTGCACCCGCATCCGCCGCGATGGCGAATACAGCATGCAGTGGAGGGCGATTGGCGATGACACCAATTCCAAGGGGAGCACCCCAGCCGCCAGCCGCAAGATCATCCCCCAAGGCGCCAAACAAAAACTGGAACGCCAGGGCAACCTGTTCACAACCTCCTACCTGGACGAAGCGGGACAGTGGGTTGTGATTGAAAGCCATGAAGTGGTGATGACCGATCCCATCTATGTCGGCTTGGGTGTAACCGCTCATGACATTGGCCAGATTGCCACGGGAACGTTTTCTAACGTGGTTTTAGCCAAACCGATCGCCGGCCCCATGTCCTACAGCACCGATATCGGGGAACCGGATCGGCTCGGCGCCGCGGGCAGTGCCATGTTCGCGGATGGGGTCTATACCATCGAGGGCAGCGGGGATGATGTGTGGAACGAAAAAGACGCGTTCCACTATGTCTTCACCGAATGGACTGGGGATTTCGATGTGATCGCCAAGGTCGGTGTCTCGGGGGGCTTGGAAACCCAAGCCTGGATTAAGACCATGATCATGGTGCGTCAGGATACCAGCCCCGGCGCGGCCCATATCTGTACCCGCATTCGCCGCGATGGCCAATTCAGCATGCAGTGGCGTGCCGCTTCCTATGACACCAACTCCAAGAGCAGCACCGCTGGCGACAAACGGCCGGTGATTCCCAATCCCTCCCTGCAGCGCTTTGTGAAGCAAGGCAACCTGTTCACCACCATGTATCAAAACACAGCGGGAGAGTGGATAACCGTCGATGCATACGAGGTCGTGTTTGCCGAACCCTTCTTGCTTGGCTTTGGCGTGACCGCTCATGATATCGGACAAATTGCGACCGGAACGGTCTCGGATATCGTGATCGAAGCCGGCGCCTCCAGTGCGGGGAACTGGCAACTGTTCCAATAACCGCATCCCAAACCGATAGACCAGAAAGGCCCAGGTTCTCCTGGGCCTTTTTACGATGGGGCGCTTAGCCCATCCAAAACCCCTTGCGGTGGCTGATCCCCAACACCTTGCGGCAATGCGGGCAGAAGTACATATACCGCTTTCCCAGCAGCACGGATACCTGCCGGGTCCAAACCAAGGTGAGTTCTTTCTCGCAATGAGGGCAGATCGGATTGATATTTTCTTTTTCTTCCACACGAATCATATCTATTTCTCCTCTCTTTGTATTACGGCTTTTCGAGCCATTCATTTCATTTTTCTCCGCGTTTTTTTCCATTCTCAGAAAACCCTGCCGCGAATCAACCATCACCCCATTTGGATTCCCCTGGAAAAGGGGATTGGAATTTTTTTTGAAAACGAGGTTCGAAGCAGCCTTTGCCTCTACATGGCAAAACAATTTTGATAGAATGCCAGCGTTTCACCACCCATGGGATTAAAGAAGGAGAATAGCCATGTCAAGACCGATTTCCCGTAGAACGTTTATCCATCGCGCTTCTGCCTTGGCTGCCTTGAGCGCCGCACCAACGATCATCCCCTCCACAGTGCTGGGGAAGGATGGCGCTGTCGCCGCCAATGAGCGGATTCAAGTGGGCTGCATTGGTGTGGGGAGCCGGGGAACCGACGATCTGCGCGGATTTTTGAACGATAAAAACGCCCAAGTCGTGGCGTTATGTGATGTGAAAGCGAATGTCTTACAAGAGAAACAAACCCTCGTCAATGAATTTTATGGGAATACCGGTTGCCAAACCTACGCTGATTTCCGCGATCTCGTGGTGCGCGAGGATATCGATGCCTGCCTGGTCGCCACCTGTGATCATTGGCACGTCCTGGCTGCGTTGGCGGTTGTCCGTTCGGGGAAAGATGTGTACATGGAAAAACCCATGGGATTGACCTTGCAGCAGGATCAAGCCATGCGCCGGGCGGTGCACTACCACAACCGTATCTTCCAATTCGGGACCCAGCAACGCTCCGATCCCAAGTTCCGCTTGGCTTGCGAACTGGCCCGCAGCGGTAAGATTGGCAATATCCATACCATCAACGTTTGGGCGCCGGGCAGTTCAGCTGGCGGCGACCCTACCCCTGTGCCGGTCCCCGAGGGACTGGATTATGACTTCTGGCTGGGGCCCGCCCCGTTCAAACCCTATACCCAGGACCGCTGTTCCAACACCCTGTGGTGGTTCATCTCCGATTACGCCCTTGGTTTCATCGCTGGTTGGGGTATCCATCCCTTGGATGTCGCCCTGTGGGGTGCGCCGGACAAATTCAAAGGCCCGTGGCGCGTCAATGGCAAGGGAAAATTCCCCACCGAAGGCGTTGCCGATACCGCCATGGATTGGGATATCACCTTCACCATGGGGAGCGGTTGTACTATGCGCTACACCGGGAATCCCTGCCCGCCGGAATGGCGGGAACGCTACGGCGATGACGCGGGCCATGGTACGGTCTTCGAAGGCGATGAAGGCTGGATCTATGTTCACCGGGGTCTTCTCAAAACCTATCCGGAGAATTTGATCGACCCTGCCCAATTGGTGCAGTTGCAGGATCAGTATATGAACTCCACCTTTCTCCACGTCACAAATTTCCTGGACGCCGTCCGTTCTCGCCAACAACCTCTGAGCGATATCGATGTGTCGGTGCTGGGAGATACGATCTGCCATGTCAGCGATATCGCCATCCGCCTCGGCCGCGAATTGACCTTTGATCCCGAAAAAGAGCGATTCCTCCAAGATAAAGAGGCCAACCAACGCTTGCGCGGCACCATGCGCAAACCCTGGCACCTTTAAGGCAGTGGGCAGTGGATGGTGGATCAGAAACCGGGGACTGGGTATCAGAAATTAGAAATCAAATGCAATTTAGAATTCAATCAATAAGCGCTGAAAGCGCGTTCCTGGATAGCGAAGGGGGAAATCCGCGCAGCGGATGGAACCCTGGAGCGACGTGTTGTGGGCCAATTTACCCCAAAACCGCGCTTCAACACCTTCCACGACCCACTTGTCTCTATCCACTGCTTTTGTCGCGTTCCTGGATAGCGAAGGGGGAAATCCGCGCAGCGGATGAAACCCTGGAGCGCTTCCCTCGGAGCGGCGGACCTGGAGCAACGCCTCACGGCCACTGCAGCAAGACAGATAACGTTGTAATTAACCGTAGGGTGGGCTCAAAGCGCCGATAGGCGCGTAGCCCACCACACCTGCGTAGCAGGAATGCAAAAACGGTGGGAACCGTTAACGGAATGCCCCCCGTGCGAATCGCATGTATACAACGGAAAATTGATCATAAAAGGAGCTTCACAATGGGTAAAATCTCTCTCGGTGTCAATATGGAATATGTCCGCAGCGCGGACAAGAACTTCGAATGGGGCGTGCAGAAAGCCGCCGAATTGGGCTACGAATACGTCGAGCCCATGGTGCATTGGGGCCGCGAATTACTCAGCGAAGCCGGGTATTTCCATAGCGTCTCCATGCTGGATGATCCCTACCGGATCAAGCGGGCTTGCGACCAGGCTGGCATCAAAATCTCTGGCTTGTCCGCCCATTGCCCTCTGTGCAAACCAGAAATCAGCACCGAGTATCTCAAACAGGCGGTCCGTTTCGCGGCCGAACTGGGGACTACGATTGTCAATACAGATGAAGGCCCCAAACCAACTTGGACGACCGAGGACGAAGACCATGTGCTGATGCGCTATGTCTTGATGGAAGCCGCCAAGGTGGCCGAACCGCGCGGCGTCATCATAGGGCTGGAACCCCATCAGCAATACAGCAAAACCCCAGATGGCCTGGACCGCATATACAACCTGGTGGATTCGCCCGCCATCGGCATTAACTTCGATACGGGCAACTCCTACCTCGGCGGGCAAGATCCCTACATCTGGCTGGATCGCGTTCTGGACCGCTTGGTTCACCTTCATGCCAAGGATATCAGCATTCAGCAATCCGATTCGGAACGGGGGAAGGTAACCGGGACCGCGGTTGGCTGCGCGTGCGGCGATGGCGTGATTGACTGGGCCAAGGTGATCGAACTGTGCAAGCGCTGCCCACGCGATATCATCTTCTCTGTAGAATGCGGCACCATCGAGCAAGCGGAACGCAGTATCACCCATCTCAAAGCGCTATTGTAAGATCAGGGAAATCCTTTCCTTGGATGGAGCAGAAAAATGAAAAAAGTAGGATTCTTACTGGCGTGCTGTCTGTGGGTGCTGAGCCTGGCAGGGTTTAGCCTGGCGGCCGAAACGGCGGGGATGCAACTGCAATCCAGCGCCACCGCGCTGACCATCGATAAAGGCACGCAGCCTGTCTTGGTGTACCGGTACAAAGAGGTGCCATTTAAACCTTATGTGCAGTCGTTGTATTCACCCAAGGGAGTGAATGTCCTGCTGGACGCGCCCGCCGATCATCTCCATCACCATGGCTTGATGTTCGCCGTCAGCGCCGAGGGGACCTCGTTTTGGGAAGAGAGCGAGACCGGGGGCAAACAAAACCATGCTGGATTCGCGGGGATGCAAGTTACCCCCGAGCGGGTTCAGTTTGCCGAACGGCTCCGCTGGGCCCTCCCCGATGGCACCTTGGTGCTGAACGAAAAACGGACCATTCAGGTTTGGAACCGGCTAGACTCTACTTTCTTGAGTTGGCGCACAGAACTAACCATCCCCAAGGGGCGGGATAAAGCCACCCTGGGCGGCTCGCACTACTACGGCTTGGGGATGCGTTTCGCCCCCTTCATGGATTGTATTGGCGAGTTCGGCAATGCCGCAGGCAGCGAAGGAGCCATCTTCCGGGGGCTGGAACGCCTGACCGGTGCCACCTGGTGCGCCTATCGGGTTCCGCAGGAAGAGAATCCGGTGACCGTGGTTATGTTTGACCATCCATCGAACTACAAACCGGTAACCTGGTTTACGATGCCGGAACCCTTCGCCTACCTCTCGGCGACACTGCGGTATCATGAAGAAGCCATCGAACTGCAATCCGGCACCCCCCTGTCGTTTCTTTATGGGGTAGTGGTCCAGGATAGCATCATGACGACGGACCAAATCGAAGCCTTGTATCAAACATGGATCCAAACCAATCCAACGAAGAATGGGGAAGAAAAATGAACGACAAACAACAAACGAATCAGGTGAACCGCCGTTCGTTTATCGGCCATGCCGCCATGGGAGCGGCGGCGTTTACCGCACTGTCCGCTTCTCGGGTGTATGGGGCCAACGAGCGCCTGGCTGTAGGTGTCATTGGGGCTGGCGGCCGGGGCAATTCGCACATGCGCGCCATCCATGATCTGAAAGACGAATGCAAGGTGGATTTGATCGCGGTTTGCGACACCTACCGTCCCCGGCTGAATGCCGCGGCCGAGCGCTATGAAATCCCCAAGCGCTACATGAATCACAAGGAACTCCTGGCCGATGCGGAGGTGGATGTGGTCAGCATCGCCACCCCAGACCATGTCCATGGCTACCAGGCTATTGACGCGGTCTTGGCGGGCAAGGATGTCTATTGCGAAAAACCGGTCACCCATTGGCGTCAGTTCGAACTGACCAAGCGGCTGGCCTTGGAAGTGCAAAAAACCAAACGGGTATTTCAATTGGGGACTCAGGGGATGTCGGATGGGGCCTGGGCGCTGATGAAAAAACTTGTGCGGGATGGCTTGATCGGCCAGCCGATTCATGCCGAGTGCGGCTATTTCCGCGTTGGCGATTGGGGCGAGCGCGGTATGCCGATCGATGATCTCAACGCCCAGCCGGGGCCGGACTTGGATTGGGATGCCTTCTTGGGTGATTCCCCCCAGCGGCCCTTCGATGTCAGCCGCTATTTCCGCTGGCGCATGTACGCGGACTATGCCGGCGGACCCTCGACCGACTTGTTTCCCCATGTCTTCACGCCGGTATTGAGCATTCTTGGGGTTTCCATGCCCTCGACGGTCGTCGCCACGGGCGGCAAGTTCCGCTATCAAGAACGTGAAATTCCGGATACCTTCAACATGCTCATCGATTATCCCGAAAACATCACCGTCGCCATTTTGGGCACGCAGGGAAATGATTACCAGGGCTGCGGTGGGACACGGGGCTCAGCGGGCCGGATTCCCATCGTGCGCGGGTGGGATGGTACAGTGACGGTCATCGGAAACGACGTCGTCTTTTACCCAGCCCAGGAATCCAACAAGGAAGGGCAGACGTTCCCTATCCCTGCTGGAGAAGATTGGTATGGGTACTGGAAGAATTTCTTCCAATGCGTTCGCGACGCCAATCCCGAAACCCTTAGCCCCGCCTACCTGGCCTATTGGGTGCAGACGGTCTTCCACATGGCGATGCTGGGGCACCGCGAAGGCAAAGTGGCGAAGTTTGATTCCGCCAGAGATGCAATTGTGTTATAATCAAGAATTATGCAGTTGGATCGAAAACCTAACCAAACTTTCGATCCATGAATCCCCTCTGGGGAGAAGAGATGCCAACGCGGGCATTGAGGAACAAGAAGCCGGGCGCAAGCCCGGCTTCTTTCGTGTGGCGCCCGGCCGGGCGCATCGGCTTGGAGGGGAAGCGTCCTCTGCAAGGCTCGGTGAGCTGTTGATGCAGCGGGCGGGGCAGACCTGGAAGGGAAATC
>JAVFAP010000225.1:0-6816 GCA_034002445.1 bacterium
AACTCGGTTTTCGGATCGCGAAGGTGATCGATAATCCGCCCCAGTTTCTGGGGTGGGAGTTCAGGACCGATCTGGAGGATGAGACCGCGCGGATCTACGATCACCCCAAGGTGATCATCTTTGAAAAGACCCAAAAATTTTCGGTAGAACAACTCCAGCAATTAATCCTCAGCCCGCCCGCCTGGGTGGGAGAGATTACCGCCCGAGAAATCTTGACGTTACAAGATGGTTACCCCGTCTATGCCACCCCCCCGGCGTACCCCATCGTATCCTGGATTTTGCTGATTCAGGTATTGGGTTGGATGGCTTTTATCGCCATCTTTCCCCTCTGCGCCCCCTTGCCCGACCGGGGGTACGCGATCGCCAAGATTACCGGCATCGCGGTCTTTGCCTGGGCTTGCTGGTACTTGGCCTCGATTCACCTGGCGCCGTTTTCGCGAATGCAGGCGTTTGTGGTTTTCTTTGTGCTTCTGCTGTGTGTGACGTTTATCGAGCGACGCTATCACACCGAACTCTGGGCGTATGTCAAGGAAAGATGGCTGCATCTGGCCGGGGTGGAACTGCTGTTCTTCGCTTTGTTCTTCTTCTTCCTGGCGATCCGGGTTTGGCATCCCAGCATTTTCTTCGGCGAGAAGCCAATGAACTTCTCGTTTATCAATGCGGTCTACCGTACCGATACCTTCCCGCCCGAAGACCCGTGGATCTGCAACTACCCCATCAACTATTACTATTATGGCCAGGCTGTGTTTTCCATCCTGGGCCGTTTTATCGGGCTGCCGCCGGAATATCTGTTTAACCTGGCTGGCGTTACCGTAACCGCGCTGGCTGGCCTGGCGGTCTTCACCCTGGCATTCGCCTTGAGCCGCAAGGTGTGGGTTGGTTTGCTGGCTGTCTATCTCTCCGTCTTCTCTGCCCATTGGCTGACGTATGTCAACATCGTCAAGTACAAGAATCAGTTGCAAGAGGTGGGAGTGGTTGATTTCCTGGCGGGCTTTGTCGATGCCTTGATAGGGATGGGTGTGGCGGTGAAAACCTTGCTTGGTCTCCGCCAAGGGATGATGGATGAGGTGATCCCCAACATCTATGACACGGTGTTTTGGAACGCCCGCAATGTCTTCTTGGGAACCGCGGCGAGTGAGTTCCCCTACTGGACCCATCTCTTTATGGATTTCCATGCCCACATGCTGGTGATGTCCTTCACCCTGGCCTTTTTGGCCTTGCTTTACGCCTACTTCGCCCAGCCACGGAAGCAGATTGGCAATGGGATAGCGGTTGGCTATGTGGCCGCCCTGGCTTTGCTGTTGGGGACGGTGATCTGCACCAATACCTGGGATCTGCCCGCGCTGCTGTTTAGCGTCCTTTTTGTGATGGCGCTGAAATTCTGGCGGGAGTCCGAACTGCTGCATGGCCGGGCGACCAATGTGCCCTGGCTGGCGCCGGAAACCTGGCAATCGCTGGGCCGCTTTCCCCTCATGCCCACCCTGGCGATTTTTGCCCTGGCCCTCTTCTTGATGTATCCCTTCTTTTTCTGGTTCGATTCACGGGTGACCTCGGTCGGACTGATGACGCAAGGGAATACCCCGGTTTCCACCTATCTCGGCTTTTTCATCCATCTGCTCTTCCCCGTGATCACGCTCACCGTCTTATTGGCGATCACCCGACTGGATGGGAAGATTTCCAAAGCCCGTACCCTTCTCTTTGGCGTGAGTTACATGGGGATCTTTCTGCTAGCGGCGGTCTATACCCTTTGGAATCCCTTTGGTTTCCAAGCCGCCTTGCCTTACATGGATGGCCAACCTGGTCTGCCCATGAACTACATGGTGGTGGGGCTGTTCTCGCCCTTCCTGGTGGTGCTGTTTCTCTCGATTTGGCAACGGCAGCGCGCAACGCCTGAAGTCTTTGCATTGCTGCTGGGGGTCCTGGCCCTGGGGCTTTCGATGGGAATTGAGTTCTTCTATATCAAGGAGAACTGGGGCGAACCCAACCACCGCTGGAACACTCTGTTTAAATTCAACCTGCAAATATGGCAGTATCTCTCCATCCTGGCGGCGGTCAGTATCCTGATGGTGTGGCGTCTCCTCAAACAGATTGGCATTAGCGTGGGGCCGCGCTTTACCTACGCCAGCCGGGGAATTTTTTTGGCGCTGGCTGTGTTCCTGGTTGCGGGCACGGTACCGTTCACGGTGATGGCCCCAGCGATCGTCAGCCAATCCGGGGGCGCGTTTGCACGAGACGCACGGCCACCCCGGCCGACTTTGGACGGCCTGGCCTGGCTGCGGGTCAAATCCCCCGGCGATTACGCCGCGGTGCAGTGGCTCAAGCGGTTTGTCCCCGGCACCCCCAATATCGTGGAACTGGCGGACCGGGCCTATTTTGAAGACGCGCGCTTTTCGTCCAATACCGGCCTGCCCGCCATCTTGGGTTGGCCCCACCATGTGGGCGAGCGCAAGCACGAAGATCAAAAAATGCCGCGTAAGAATGATGTGGAGCGGATTTACCTTTCCCAGAATAAACAAGAAGTCGTAACCCTGCTGGGCCAGTACCAGGTGGAGTACCTAATGTTCGGCGAATTGGAGCGGTCCCGGCGCCGCGACGACCATGACGCGCTGCCGCCCTTTGGGCCGGAATCCCTGGCCCGCTTTGAAAAATGGGGCGATGTCTTCTCGCTTATCTTCCGGGATCGGGGCACATCGATTTTCAAAGTCAACACCAGTCTGAACTCGGTCTATGGTCTCACCACCCGGGGCCCCCAATTGCCTCCCGCCAAGCAGCCCCCGGTGATGGGGAATTCCATGTTCGAGGGAGGCAGCGGGGTATCTTTCGGCGCGTTCAATGAGCCACGGGGGCTTTGCGAGGATGCCAGCGGCTTCTTCTATGTCGCCGATACCAAGAACAACCGCATCCAGGTGTTCCGCCCCAGCGGGGATTACGCGTGGAATGTCGGTGTCTTGGACGGGGATGGCAATGAGTTTAAGGAGCCCAACGATATTACGATCGATCCCCAAACCGGTGATTTGTTCATCGCTGATACCTGGAACCAGCGGGTAGTGCGGCTGAACAAAGAAGGCACATTTATCGGCGCGGCGGCATATGATTTCTTTGGCCCCCGTGGTTTGGTTTTTCACCCCGGCAACCGGCTGCTTTACATTTGTGATACCGGCCACAGCCAGATCAAGGTTCTCACGCCGGATGGCGAGCAGCGGATGGTCTGGGGGCAGAAGGGCAGCGGGGATGAAGACTTGAATGAACCGGTGGGGATCGATGTGTTGCCCAATGGAAACCTGGCGATTTTGGATAGTTTGAACAAACGGGTGAAAATCTATACCCCGGATGGCCAGATGGTTCGCTATTGGCCGATCCAAACCACCTGGGGAGGCAATGGAGGCTTCGAAGGCCACCTGGCGTGTTCGGCGGACAGCATGGTGTTTGTAACCGATCCAAAAGAAGCCAGCGTGCATGTCTATACCGAATCCGGAGAATTGACCGGCGCCAAGATCACCACGTCCATCACCGGCGAAGCGATGCGATTCCCCGTGGGTGTGATTATGACCAGCCGTAGCCAAGTGCTGGTCACCGATATGGTTTTACGGAAAGTGCTGCGGATCCGGTGAATCTGGCCTGACGCATGGCACCTTGGATAATCGGGAATCCGCGGACTGCAAGCCTTTGGTTTTTTTTTGTTTGGCACAACAATGGGACGAATCCGTGATGGGATTTTGCTTCGATTGCAGACTGAACGTGTTTGATGAAAGGATGAGAGTTTCATGATATCGAAAAATCGCTCGACCCGCCGCAGTTTTTTAAAGACCGCCGGCCAAACCTCGGCTTATGTCGGGGCGGCTGTGACCATGCCGGCCATTGTGCCGAGTTATGTGTTGGGCCAGGACGCGCCCAGTGAAAAATTGACCGTGGGGATTATCGGCTTGGGCTGGCGCGGGAACGATTTGATTAACGGTTGCCGCCGCAATCCCCATATTCAAGTCGCCGCCATTTCGGACTTGGACCGCCCCTACTTGCTCCGCGCCCAAAAGATCTTTGATGATGAATACGAAGTGAACCGGGAACTGATCACCGGCAGTGGTGGCAGTATGAAGCGTGCGGAAATGCCAGAAAAAGCCGTGGAAGCCTATGCGGAATACGAACGCCTTCTGGACCGGAAGGATATCGACGCGGTGTTGATCGCCGTCCCCGATCACTGGCACGCCAAGTTGTACATCGACGCCATGCTGGCGGGGAAGGATGTGTATGGGGAAAAGCCCCTCTCCCTGACCTTGAATCAAGGCCGGAACATCGTGCGCGTGGCGCGCTCGACCGGCCGTGTCTTCCAGACAGGAAGCCAGCAGCGCTCGGATGATAAATTCCGCATGGCGTGTGAATATGTCCGCAGCGGCCGCCTGGGCAAGATTACCCATGTGGATGTTCGGGTCGGCGGTGCCCCGCAGCAGGAAGGGGTGCCCAATGAACCCATCCCGGATGGATTGAACTGGGAAAAACTGCTGGGGCCCGCCGCCCTCGTGCCCTACAATCCCCTGCGCTGCCACGTGACGTTCCGCTGGTTCTTTGAGTACTCCGGCGGCATGGTGACCGACTGGGGCGCGCATCACCTGGATATCATGCAATGGGGGCTGGGGATGGATGGGTCCGGCCCGTTGAGTGTCGAAGGCACGGCGGCGGTGAAGCCGGGTGTGTACAACACTTTCACCAGTTTCGATTTTACCTTTGAGTATCCGAACGATATTAAAGTGTATTTCAATTCCAAGGGTGGCAATGGAGTTACTTTCCACGGGCCCAAGGGGAGTATTTTTGTCTCTCGGGGTCAGATCAAATCGGATCCGGAAGACCTGCTCAAGGAGCCGTTGACGGCTTCGGATGTACATCTCTATAAGAGCAACGACCACTTGCAGAACTGGGTGGATTGCGTCAAAACCCGCGAATTGCCGATTACGGATGTAGAGATTGGGCACCGGTCGGTGAGTGTGTGCCACCTGGCCAATATCTGCGGTCACATGAAACGCAAACTCTACTGGGACGCCAAGAACGAACTGTTCATCAACGATATCGCCGCGAATCGGATGCTGTCCTGCGAAGAGCGCGCCCCCTATCAGCACATGGGGTAAGAGGCATTCAATCACCAATAAAAAACGGGGCTTTGTGGCCCCGTTTTTTATTGGTTTGGATTGGTGAGGATCACTGGGAATCGGGGGTCCGGTCGAGGAGATAGAATTCGATCCGGTCGATCCAGACGGTTACCGGAGTCTCTCCGTTGGCGGAGATTTGCAGGAACGGGGTGATGATGGTGCCTTGATCCGGCCGGTAGGTGAGTTCCATCTTCTTTTCCTGCTCGATAAAGGCTGTGGCGGTGCGGATCAGGTGCATCTCCAGGCTCCCATCCAGATTGTATTGAGTCGCCATATCGCCTCGCAGCGCGCCCAGGACCAGTTGGACATCCGCCCCATCGCTGCGCAATGTCATGCGCGCGTAAAAATGCTTGTTTTGCAGATCGAGGCTGGGTGCGTATAAAAAAGTCACTTCTCCGGCCCGGACAGAGACTTGCATCCCTTTCTGGTCTTGGGAGGAGGGGATCAGACCAGGGAGAAGAGCGTACCCGATCCGGTATACACCGGGGGTGGCGTTCCCAAAGCCGCCGGGGATTTCGTTCCAGCCGGTCTGGGAAAGGGAATCTTCGGCGAATTCATGGACGGCGTATCGCTGCACACCCGGAGTGGGTTGGGGAGGGCACTCGGGGGTTGGGGTTGCGGTGGGAAATTCCCACGGCGTAGGGGTTGGCTCTTGGCCTGGATAGGTAATGGAAGAAACTTTGTACCCGCCTGGGCCATCATCTGATCCCAAATCCCGCTGAATCATTCCCAGTCCCGGGGCAAGATATTCATAGTCGATATCCGAGCCACCGTGATAGACTTGCATGACTTGTATGCAGGGGCTGTAAGGGCCATAACCAAACTCGTTTGATGGCACGGTGGTATCCATCGCTGCCACGGTGGCAACTCCGTCATCAATTCCATGGTAGATTTCGGTGCCGACCTGGAGCATGGCGGGAAGGAAAATGGGGGGATTGTCGAAATACTGATCCTCCATAGGAACGCCATTCTCCCAAAATTGGCGATGAATCAGGCGGACATTCCCTTCCGTATCTTGGGCGAAGCGAAAGATCAACCAGATCCCCGATTCAGAATCGCTGATGAGAACACGCAAACAAGAAATATCGTTGATCCACTCTACGGTATCGGCCTTGAGAGAACGTTGGTGACCGCTTTTCAAGCCATAACCGGTTTGAATCATCTCAAAACCAGATTGCCACAGGTTGAGGTAGGGATGGGTGATGATGTGGCTGTTAAATGAAAATTCGGGTTGTGGCTCAGGGACAAGCAAGGGCGCGGATTCGCTGCCTTTGATCACCAGAATCAAGCCGAGCCAATTGTCCTCGGGGTCAGTTTCATCGATGGTGTGGTCGACCCCAATCCCCAAGGAGCCTGTGGGATCGAAGACGAAGGGTAACACCATCTCTTCTTCATCATGAAGATCGAAACCATTCAGGGTGGTTTTATAGGTGCCTTGGGGATGATCAAAGTCGCGATCGCTGGTTTGTAACGTGGCTTCCCATTGCAGGGAGGGATAGAGCATGAAGGTACCCCAATTGGTGGTCGCTGTTTTCAGGGTATAGGGCGTGGCGAACTCCGCGACATGGTAACCATGGTTGGGGGTGGTTTCTACTTGGGTGGAACTTTTACGCAGGCAGAAGGTGTATCCCAAACTGCCAGTGAGGTCGGCTTGCAGCAAGATATCCGCGTTCGGGCC
>JAVFAP010000226.1:0-6811 GCA_034002445.1 bacterium
ATTTGGGCATTCATGAAGTTGGGCACCGCGATGGCGGCCAGGATGCCGATGATGGCGACGACGATCAGTAACTCGATCAGGGTAAAGCCTTGTTTTCGCTTCAACTCATGCCTCCCTAGGTGACACAGAATCCCTTGTTTCATCCACCATACGAAAATTTGGTTGGAATTGCAAGAGGATATAATTTAATTTACACTCACTTTGCTCATTGCGTCCAAGACTGTGATTTCGATCCGGGGTGAAGGAGTTCCGGGCCAGCTGGTTTCAAAAATAAGGTTTCGAGGGGTGAAGAGTATCCGTTTTTCCCGCTTGGCTCTATAATACCGGTAAACAAACCGCGGGGATTCCCCGCGATGAGGAGCAGAGCAATGAAACGGCATTCCAAATGGATGATCTTTGGCCTAATGGTGGTGTTGACCAGCTGTGTCAGCCTGACGGTCAATGTGTATTTCCCCACGACGGAAATCAAACAAGCGGCGGAAGAAATCGAAAGCCGGGTCCGCAGTGGACGGGGCGCGGAGGGCTTGGAAACCTCGGTGGCGCCCGCCAGCGGGGCGCGGGTCTATCTCAGCCTTTCGTTGGGGGGCCGGGAGGCCTATGCCCAGGCGGATGTGGATATCAACATCAAGACACCGGTGATCAAGCAGATCATCGAGAGCCGCACCAAGCGCTACAAGAAAACCCTGCCTTACATGGATCAGGCTGTTTTGGGCGAAGGCATGGATGGCTACCTGGTCTTGCGGAAAACCGAGGGCCTGGATCTCAAGACCCTGACCGAATTGAAAAAATTGGTGAAGGAAGAGAACGGGGACCGGGAGATGCTGTACAAAGAGATTCTCACCGGTAACCAGTTGCAATTCACCAAGGAAAACATGGAAAAAGTAGGAAAACTGTTTTTTGCCGCCATCAAGAAAACCATAAAAAAAGGGCATTGGTACCAGGTGGATAAGGAAAAATGGGAAGAACAAACCAAGGATCCCAAAGAAGAATAACACGGGAATAGACCAGAGGAGAACGCAACATGAAACGAAACAAACTGGGTCTGGGCATTTTTATAACCCTCTTTCTGAGTGCGTGCAGCACAACCGATATGATGGGTGGCTTTAATTTGATTTCGCCCGAGCAGGAAATGACGCTGGGGCAAGAACTTTCGCAAAGTATCGCGCAGCAAGAGAAAATCATTACGGACAAGCCCGTCAACGATTATGTAACCCAAATCGGGCAGCGGCTGGTTGCGGCTTCCAATGCCGCTGGGCAGCCGCGATATTTTTATGTGCTGCAAAAGGATGAGGTCAACGCCTTCGCGATCCCCGGCGGGCATGTATATGTCCATACCGGGTTGATCGAGGCGGCGGATAACGAAGCGGAAGTCGCGGCGGTGATCGCCCACGAACTGGCCCATGCGGAACGGCGGCATCCCACCCAGCAGCTGTCCCGGCAGATTGGGACGCAAATGGTGATGGATCTGGTTTTCGGCAAAAACGCGGGCCAATTGCAACAAACCGCCGCCTCCCTGGTGGCGACCAGCGGCATCAGTGCCTACAGCCGGAGTGCGGAATTCGAGGCCGATGCCATCGGCACCACGATGCTGAACCAGGCGGGCTATGATCCCGCTGCCATGGCGACCTTCTTCAACAAATTGGCGATGATGGAAAGGCAAGCCGGCGTGGGCGAAACCCGCAATTTCTTCGCTACCCATCCGCCGACACAAGACCGGATCCAAGCCGTGGAGAACCTGGTGGCCAGTTTTGGCGCCCAACGCAGTACAAAGCCTAGCCAGGTGGGCGATTTCAATGGGCTGAAGGCACAAATCAAGGCGTTGCGAAAATAATGCGGGTTTCGGTGTACAAGCCCTGATATTGATCAAAGCATACCGTCACAATTCGATCCCATATTGGCGGGGTGGGGCTGACTTTCCCCACCCCGCGTGGGATTTTGTTTCCCGCCTTTTGAAGAATTTACCATATGAGGGGAGGGGATGATATGACTCGAGGGGGATAATCCAGATTGATAGAGAAGGGATTATAATGACTAAAACCAGAACGTTTGCTTTTTGCTGTCTTTTTTTGCTGTTGCTTTCCAATGGTTCCACGATCGCCCAAGACAGCGATCCCTATCGTTGGTTGGAAGATGTAGAGAGTGCCCATGCCTTAGCCTGGGTCGAAAGCCAAAACGCGCAATCCACCGCAAGCCTGACCCCGTCCAGCGTATTTCAATCCATCCGATCCGGTCTTCTTTCGGTATTGAATTCCAACGAACGCATCCCCTCGCTGGAAAAAATCGGGAGTTACTACTACAACCATTGGACAGAGGCAAGCCGTCCCCGGGGCGTGTGGCGGCGGACGACTCTCGAATCCTACCGATCCGCCAATCCCCAATGGGAAACTGTCCTCGATCTCGATGCCCTATCCGCAATGGAAAAGGAAAGTTGGGTCTGGCATGGGGCGACGGTTCTCCAGCCAGAGAGCCGGTATTGCATGGTGGCTCTGTCGCGGGGGGGCGCGGATGCGGACGTGAAGCGGGAGTTTGATCTGCAAGCCAAGGCATTTGTCGACGGGGGCTTTTTTCTGCCAGAAGCCAAAAGCGAATTCGCCTGGATTGACCAGGATACCGCATATGTCATGACGGATTCCGGGCCGGGATCACTCTCTCCCTCGGGATATCCAATTGTAGTGAAAGAGTGGAAGCGGGGGACTCCCCTGGAAGAAGCCCCAACTGTCTATCAAGCCAGCCAAGACGATATGGCTGTGAGTGCCATCCATGATTCTACCCCAGGATTCGAAAGGGATTTCGTCTTCCGTTACATTGATTTCTGGACCAGCGAAGTCTTTTTGCTACGGAACGGAGAATGGATCCAACTTGATATCCCCAACGATTGCCTAAGCCGTATCCACCGGGATTGGCTTTTTATTTCCCTGCGCTCGGATTGGCAACCTGGCGTGATCTCTTACCCGGCTGGCGCGTTATTGGCCATTTCGTTCGAGGCATTCTTGAGTGGGGACCGTGATTTTTCCCAGGTGTTCGAACCAGGAGAGCGTACCTTCCTCTCGGACTATCAATTGACGAAAAACTACTTGATTCTCAACATGATGGATAATGTGCGCACCCGGCTGGCCATCCTGACCCTGCCCGTGGAGGGGGGCACATGGGTTTCCAAACCGCTGACGGGGATGCCCGACCAAGTTACGGCCGAAATCAGCGCGGTGGACAGGCTGGATTCTGATACCTTTTTCATCAATCTCCAAGGCTTTATCACGCCACCAACATACGGGATAGGGGATGCGGAAACCGGATCCTACGAACTGTTGAGAGCGGCGCCCGCGTTGTTTGATACGACCGGATTAGAGGTTACCCAATTTGAAGTGCAATCCGCGGATGGCACCATGATTCCCTACTCGGTTGTCGCTCCGGCAAATCTCCCCTTGCATGGAAAGAACGTCACTTTGTTGTATGGGTATGGCGGATTTGAAGTTCCAATCCTGCCCGCATACTCGATGACTGTCGGCAAAGCCTGGATCGAACGGGGAGGGGTCTACGTGGAGGCCAATATCCGGGGAGGCAATGAGTTTGGGCCGATGTGGCACCAGGCTGCGATCAAAGAAAACAAGCACAAGTCCTACGAAGATTTCATCGCCGTGGCCGAGGATCTAATCCGCCGCCAAATCACTTCAACCTCCTATCTGGGCATCGTGGGTGGCAGCAATGGAGGCTTGTTAGTGGGCAACATGCTCACCCGGCGCCCCGATCTCTTTGGAGCGATTCTTTGCGCGGTTCCCCTGCTGGATATGCAGCGGTACCATCTGCTCCTCGCCGGAGCCAGTTGGATGGCGGAGTATGGCGATCCGGAGAATCCCGCGGAATGGGCTTATATCCAAACCTTCTCGCCCTATCACAATGTCCAGGCGGATGAAACCTATCCCCCCATCTTTTTCACGACATCCACTCGGGATGACCGCGTCCATCCTGGCCACGCCCGCAAAATGGTCGCGAAGATGATAGACCAAGGCCACCCCCACGTGTTGTACTACGAAAACACGGAGGGAGGCCATGCCGGTGCCGCCGATACTGAGCAGTCCGCGTTTGTGTCCGCCTTGGAATACAGCTTTTTGTGGGCCACTCTGCAACCCCCTGCCAACAGCGAGGCCGCCACGTGTTTGCAGTAAGATAAAATGGGCACCTCTTCCCGATGCTTATTGGGAAGAGGTGCCTTGGATGTACCCTGAATCTACGTCTGCTGTAATAGCGATGCTATTTTTTCTTGCCGGTATTGATCAGCACTACCCCCGCAATGGCGATCGCCCCGCCCAGGAAGGTGGTGTGGGTTGGCACAGTGCCAAACCAAAGCCAGGCGGTGAGGATCGTCACCAGGGGCGATAGATACAGGAAAAAGGATGTACGGCTGGCGCCGATGGTCTGCACAACTTTCATCCACAGAATATAGGCGATGACGGTGGGGAAGAGCCCCAAGAAGAGAAAGGCCAGGATAGAATGCCATGAAGCGGTCTGCATTTGCCGCATGGCGGAGGGCAGAAAGTACAGCATGGGCAGGGTGCCGATCCACAAACTCCAAATGGTGAAGTTCGCCGCGCCATAGCGAATTGTGAGTGGGCGGCCAAACACCAAGTACACCGCGGTCGAGAAAGACGCCGCGAGAATCAGCAGCGCGCTGAGAGTAAAATGAATATCCTTACCCCCTCCCAGGACAATCACAATCCCCCCCAGAATAGCGACGGTCACGCCGCCCCACTGCCGCAGGGTGATCGTTTCATGCCCCATCCAGGTCGCCAGTATCGCGGTCCAGATTGGTACCGTCTGCACCAAGAGGGATGCTGTCCCCGGCGGAACCACCCGCTGGCCGAAATTCAATAACAGGTGGTATGCGGTAAAACCAAAGAGGCTGATGATCATCAGCCGGGGCAAATCCCTCGCCGAGGGCCAGGCGTGATGAAACGCAAAAAATCCTAACGCAGCCAGGCTGGCGGACCCAAATCGGCATACCGCCAGTTCCCCCGGTCCAAAACTTTCCAGACCAATGGCGATCGCCGTAAACGCCGATCCCCAAAACAGAATCGCCAGCAGAACCGTTGCCAGAGAAGAGAACGAAAGATCTTTCTGTGTTGTATGCATGCCACTGCCTTCAAGAGATGGGTGGGAAAAACAGGGATGCGGAAATTATCCTTCCTCATCCCTCATTCAGCAATCCAACTAGCAGCATGGCGCGGATTTCTTTTCTTCTCCTCGGGGCAACCCGCCGATGCGCGGCGTGCCCCCTCTGACATTTCTTACAAATACCGTTTGACATATAACTCGGATTTCCCAATGAGATCGATGGTTTCATCGATCGAATCCGTCACATGGATCAGTTTCAGATCGTTCTTGCAGATATACCCGTCATCCACCATCCGGGTTTGGATCCAATCCATCAGGCCGCTGTAATAGTCGCTGTCGAAGAGGATGATCGGGAACCGCTTGATGCGGTGGGTTTGGATCAGCGTCAGCGATTCAAACAGCTCATCCATCGTCCCAAACCCGCCCGGGAAAATGACGAATGCGATGGAGTATTTTACCAGCATCACTTTGCGCACAAAGAAATAGCGGAAATCCAATCCCTTGGTGATATACTCATTGGGTTTTTGTTCCATCGGTAATTGAATATTGAGCCCCACCGATTCGCCCCCCGCGTCGAACGCGCCCCGGTTGGCGGCCTCCATAATCCCCGGCCCCCCGCCGGTAAAGACGGGCCAGCCTTCCTTCGCGATCCGGTAGCCCAATTCCCGCGCTTTCATGTAGCAGGGATGATCTTCCGGGGTGCGGGCTGAACCAAAGATAGAGACCGCGTTTTCCATTTTCCCCAGGGTCTCGAACGATTCCGCGAATTCCGCCATGATGCGGAATACCCGCCAGATATCTTCCACGCCCATGTAGTCGATCAAGTATTGCCGTCTGTCGTCGATCGCGCTCGATCTGTCCTGGTCGAGAGAATGATGGTTTTTATTCATGATCTTTCTATGCCTTTCCCTTGGTGCGATAGAGAACCTATCCCAACCCTACGAAACGATTTCTGCTATTGTAACGAGGCCGCGCGTTTGCCAAACCCCTTCTTGTCTTTCCATCCATCCTGGTTTCAACGATAATAAGGAATCCCATTCTGGAGTTGGATCATGAAATCGATTGAACTGGCGACAAAATCCCTGGGCCCAGGGCACCCCTGTTTTATCATTGCGGAAGGGGGATTGAACCATAATGGCGATCCCGTTCTCGCTGCGGATCTCATCGCGCAGGCCGCGGCCTGCGGGGCGGATGCCATCAAGTTTCAAACCTACACCCCGGCGGAATTGTTCCCGCCGGATCATCCCGATTATCAGAAGTTCCAGCAGTGTGTCTTCTCCCGCGAAACCTATGTCCACTTGCAGTCGGTCGCGGCGGCCCACCGCATTCTTCTTCTTTCGACACCTTTCGATGAAGCCAGTGCCGATCTCTTGGAGTCTCTTGATCTGCCCGCATTTAAAATCGGCTCTGGTGAACTGACCCATCTGGCCTTCTTGCGTTATGTCGCTCAAAAAGGAAAGCCGATTCTGCTTTCCACCGGCATGTCCACCCCAGCCCAGGTGGATCGCGCCGTGGAGGCGATCCAGTCCACGCGGCCAGTGCGCCTTGCCTTGTTGCATTGCGTCTCCGCATACCCCTGCCCCGTGGAACAAGCCAATATCCGCATTGTCGCACAGTGGATGCGGCGTTACCCCCAGTGCCCCATCGGCTACTCTGACCACACTCCCACACTCACGGCCGCTCTGGCCGCGGTCGCGCTGGG
>JAVFAP010000227.1:0-6808 GCA_034002445.1 bacterium
CGATCGAGACCAGAACCGCAATCGTTGATTACACTTCCCGTAGAGATCCCCTTATCTCAGCTAAGTCCCAGCCTGGATTCCGCTCAATCACGGCAGCCATTCCGCCAAAGGGGCGGCGTAACCCTGAACCCGGCTTATTCGTTGTATGTTTTTTAACAGGAATGAGGAAACCCCCTCCTCCGGCAGAGGCTATTCTGGTTCCCCCTCATCCTACTCCGTATTCGAAGCGATCTGGTGCTATACTGAAGCTATTGAAACCATCTTTTAATTCATAGGATTTAAATTCATGTCAACCTCTTTCATTGGAGTCGTCCTGAAAAAACTATTCGGAACCAAGCAAGACCGGGACATGCGCAAGTATTGGCCGTATGTCGAGGCTATCAATACATTGGAAAGTTGGACCGAGGGCCTTTCGGACGACGAACTGCGCCATCAAACAGAGTTGTTCAAGCAGCGCTATCAAGAGGGAGAAGAACTCATTGATCTTCTCCCCGAAGCCTTCGCGGTGGTTCGTGAAGCTTCCAAGCGAACCACTGGGATGCGCCATTTTGATGTCCAGTTGATTGGTGGTGTCGCCCTGTTTGAAGGCAAGATCGCGGAAATGGCGACGGGCGAAGGGAAAACGCTGGTCTCCACCCTGCCCGCCTACCTGCGTGCCCTGACCGGGAAGGGGGTGCACATCGTAACCGTGAACGACTACCTGGCCCGCCGTGACTGCGAGTGGATGGGTCCTATCCACCAGTTCTTGGGGCTGACCGTCGGGGCGATTCAGCATGACATGCCACCGGAAGAACGGCAGGTGGCCTACCGTTCCGATATTACTTACGGAACTAACAATGAGTTCGGGTTCGATTATCTGCGCGATAACATGGCGATCGCCAAGGAATACTGCGTTCAACGCGATCTGTATTACGCCATCGTGGACGAAGTGGACAGCATCTTGATCGACGAAGCGCGCACCCCGCTGATTATCTCCGGCCCTGCCGAGCAATCCACCGATAAGTATTACGTTGTAGACCGGGCCGTGCGCAAACTGCAAGCGGGGACCGATTACACCGTGAACGAACATGACCAAGTGGTCATGCTGACTGAAGAAGGCAACAAGCACATCCAGGAAATCCTCAACGTCAATATTTATGACGAGCAGAACATCAGTTTGGTCCATCATGTGCAACAAGCCCTCAAAGCGCACCATCTATTCAAATTGGACGATCGCTACATGGTGGAAAACGGCGAGGTGGTAATCGTCGATGAGTTTACTGGTCGCAAAATGCCCGGGCGCCGCTACAGCGATGGCCTTCACCAGGCTCTCGAAGCCAAGGAAGGCTTGAAGATTCAGCGGGAAAACCAGACACTGGCGACCATTACCTTCCAGAACTATTTCCGCCTCTACGAAGTGCTGGCCGGGATGACAGGAACCGCCGATACCGAAGCATCGGAATTTATGGAAATCTACAAATTGGAAGTGGTGGTTATCCCCACTAACCAACCCATGATCCGCGATGACCGGGCCGATGCTGTCTACAAAACCGAGCGGGAGAAATATAACGCCATTGTGGATGAAATCCATGATTGCAACACCAAGCAACAACCGGTGCTAGTGGGGACAACCTCCATCGAAAAATCCGAGAAACTCTCCCGCATGCTTCTGAAAAAAGGTGTCAAACACCATGTGCTCAACGCTAAATTCCACGAGCGCGAAGCGGAGATCGTAGCCCAGGCCGGACAGCCCGGATCGGTCACCATCGCCACCAACATGGCGGGACGCGGAACCGACATCAAACTGGGCGAAGGCGTGGTGGATCTGGGCGGCTTGCATATCGTGGGAACCGAGCGGCATGAATCCCGCCGGATCGATAACCAGCTGCGTGGCCGGTCCGGACGCCAGGGCGACCCGGGATCTTCGCGTTTCTTCCTTTCGCTGGAAGATGATCTGATGCGCGTCTTCGGCGGCGAACGTATCAAAGCGCTAGCCGAACGGTTCGGCATGGCCGAAGGTGAAGTGCTGGAACACCGCATGGTCACCAAAGCGATCGAAAACGCGCAAAAACGAGTGGAAGCGCACCACTTTGAAATGCGGAAACATATCCTGAAATATGACGACGTGATGAACAAACAGCGCGAGGTCATCTACGGCATTCGCCAAGATTTGCTCAAAGGGGAAGACCCGCGCGATGATTTCTGGGATATGTGCCAGACCACCATTAACTATGTCATCTCCGCCGCGTTCCCCGAAGTCCGCGATCCCACCACCTGGGATGAAGACCGCTTGAAGTTGCTGCTTCGGGACACCTTCGATATCATCGTTCCCTTCGGCGAGGAGCCCTTGGAATGGCTGGGTATCGATACAGAGATGCGGGACAAGGAGATCACCGAAGTCCTGGAGGAAAAAGTCAAGGAACGGATGGATGAACGCATCGCCCAGTTCGGCGACGATTTTTCCAAATGGCTCATGTCCATCATTATGCTGCGGACCTTGGACGCGAAATGGAAAGACCATCTCTATTCCATGGACCACTTGAAAGATTCGGTGGGATTGCGCGCCTATGGCCAGAAAGATCCGCTGCAAGAGTACCAGAGGGAAGGCTTTGCCGCGTTTGAATCCACCTACCAAAGTTTGCAGATTCAAAGCGTTTCAACCTGGTTCCATGTGCAAGTTTCGCAGGAACAAGCCAAGGAAACCCTGCAACCCAAACCGCAGCAGATGGTCACCAATCAGGGGGGAAGCAGCCCCGCGCCCACCCGTCGCAGCGGGGCCCCCAAGATCGGCCGCAACGATCCCTGCCATTGCGGCAGTGGATTGAAGTACAAAAAATGCTGCATGAAGAAGGATGTTGTAAAAAACTGATCCACCCCGTTTTTTGCCGATTCTCCCTGGGCGCATCCAAGCGATGCGCCCTTTTTCATGCCCTGCTATCCCAAATGCTCAATACCGCAGTCTCGCCCACCGGGATTGGTTCCCAGCGTTCGAAGCCTTTGAGCGCCTTCTTCCACATCAGCCATACAAGCGAAGGATCTTCCAGCGGCCGGTTCCAGCGAAACCGAATGGTCCGAGGGCGGCCATCCTCCGTCAATTCGTCGATGGATACCTCGAGTTCCCGCAATTGGACATACAAGCCTAGTTTGAACTGAGGCACCCGGTTCATCGTCAGGCGCTCCAAGCGTTGGATGGAGAAATAATAATGGATGTGATGCCACCACCGCAAATTCTCGCGCGGAGAGGGCTGCGCCGGCGGCAAGAGCCCCCGTTCCATCCGGATTGTCAGCGTCCGCTCATCCACACGGGTCACCTGGAGTGGTTGCACTCCCGAGGCCAATAGCCGAGCCTCCCTGGGTAACGGCTTGCCTTCCAGCAATGCAATCGTCTCATACATCGTAAAGAAAAGCCCCATAGGCGATTGCATAAACACCACCGATTTTGTTTCGATCGCCTCTACCTCGGGAAGAGCCATGATCTCATTGAAACCACTTTGTCCCAGCCGCATCTGGATCGGCGAGGAGATGAATTCCAGCGGCGAGAGAACCCCGTGGACCACCACGGCAGCCCCAACCAGCCCTCTCATGCCCCATCGCCAAAGAGGGCTTGGCGCCTCGTGTTCATCCATCCGACCATATCGCGCAAGCCCTTGAGCGAGAAAGCCCATCCCGCCCAAAGCAGCAATCCCCAAACTGCGATTGCCTGGCAGGGCCGAGCATAAGGGGATCAACGCCATCAGCATCCCACCCAGCCAAAACTGGCAGACCCGGCAGTTCCGCCAGAGAGGGAATGTCCATCCTAAAACCAGTCCGCCCGCCAACAGCGTTCCCAGCCCATAGAACGGCAATGCCGAGTCGGAAAGAAAGAGATAAACCTGGGAGGGTGGAAAACCCAACAGCCCCCATAGATAGACAGGAAACCGTAAAAAAAAGGCTTTTATAAAAATCAGTGGTTCCCGAACCGGATCGATATAGAGTTCGTTGCCGATCGATCCATAGCCCAAACCACTGTAAACCAGCCGCCAAACCAGAATCAAAAGCAGAAAATTTCCTACAGATCGCAGGCGAGCCAGCCAAGGCCGGGAATCCAGGAACCGGCTGTAGGCGAGGATATACCCCAAAACCGCAATGCCCCCCTCACAGGAAAGCAGGGAAAAGGCAAACGCAAGCAGCGCCAATCCATCCCAGCCGCGCCGAGTGCTTTTTCTGGCCTGATCATAAGCCCAAAGGGAAAGAACCCCAAAAAAGATCGCCACCAGCATGTGCCGGTTCGCGAGAAAGACCGCCGGCCAAGCAAGGGAATCATCGACAATATATAGCAGAGCGGCCAATCCCGCCGCCCATCCTGCCCCCATGATCGAACGGAAAAGCAACGTCACCATAACCGCCAGCCCCCCATACCAGAGAAGGCTATGCAGGTGCATCAGCCAGGCTCTCTCTGGCCACAAGGTATAATCGAGATCCAGCAGCAGGCCACCGATCGGCCGCCAAAAGCGAATCCGCAAATCATCGCTGGTCCACCAGGGCAGCACGCCCCTCTCCTTTTGACGCTGAATTTTTTGCGGATTGCCATCAAAAAAATTATAGGCCCGCATCGGCCCGGTCATCCGGTCATCGGGTTCAAAACGCTCCGCCAAGCCGGGAGCCGTGCTATAACTGCCTCGGTGCCAATAATCATCAAAAAACCAGCCCATCCCAAGCGATGGCAACAACAGGACAAAGCCCAATCCTGCCAACAACCAGGGCAACCATGGGCCCGTCAAGACCCTTTGGAACCACGCAATCATGCGTTTCAATCGATCCCGCATCAAAACTGCCTCTTTTCAAAAAAATCAAAATTTCACTGGGTGATCAATGGGGGGGGGTAAACACTTGTATCCCATGGGTGAGTTTTTATCTCAGAAATGCGAAGAATGAAACCAGCGGACTGTTCCAATCTCATTTTTGAACACGAATTCCATTTTCAGTAAATAAAATCGATAAACCGCCCATCTCCCCTTCTGCTTAAGATATTCATAAGTCTAGAAAAATCAATAGAATAATTTTTTTATTTTAAATCGCATAACTGGTTCGATTTTTGCTCGTTAGTATAGGTAGAAAAAAAAGAAAGAAGAAATTTGATATATGTTCAAGACGAGTATGGAGACTGTTCCGATGAAGCACATGGATTGGAATACCTTCGAAACCTTGCTCGACGCAGTGGCTGGAAAATATTCTGAAACCCTGGAATCCGATACGACCATGCACACGGATCTATTGCAAATCAGCAAGAAGAAACAACAACTGGACCAGCACCTAGAGCAGTTCAAGATCGCATCGGAAGAGACAATTCTGGACCGCTACGTTCAAATGAAGCAAAGTCATCAAGATCTGCTGAGTGCGTTGCGTTCGGTTCAGCATGCATCCATCGCCCCATCCAAACAACGATAACAATCATCCATTTGTATTATACCCCTTTCCCCCCACAGAACACCACGCTCCCCCAAGCGTGGTGTTCCTCTTTGAGTGGATCTTTTTACTCGTCTGTATCCGCCTTCCAGCCCTCTTGGCCGGTAAACTCAAATCCTCCCGGAACGGGGACCGGAACTGGTTTCCAATCCACGAACGCCTGAGGGACTTCGCACAGCACTTGATCGGAGTTGAACGCCTCCTCCCAGGTGACTTCCCGGCCTTCGTATTCGGCGGTCCGGCCCAGGATGGCGGTCATGGTGCTAAGGGCGCAGGATTCGGCTTCGTTAATTCCCTTATTGTTAATTATGCTTTCGATCAAATTGACGTGTTCTTGGATGTAGGGCCGAACCCGCTCGCCTTCAAAATTCCATAGGGTTTCGCCCCAGATGTTGCCCTGGCAGTTGGTTGTCGCCTTGGTGCCATGGATGAATTCGTTGACCCGGGAGCCATTCTCGGGTCGCGGGAACTGGCTGGCGAGGCTGAAGAGATGCACTCCGTTATCGAACTCAAAATCAACGGCGTGGTGATCCCAGATATTACCCCACTGCTGCCACGCCCGACCCCCAACGCCATAGGCTTTAACGGGGTACTTTTGCATCGCCCAGACAATGATATCCAGGTTATGGACATGCTGCTCGACCAAGTGATCCCCGGAAAGCCAGAGGTAATGGTACCAGTTGCGAATTTGATACTCCATCTCGCTCATTTCTGGTAATTTCTTGCGGTAGGCGATGGGTCCAGTACACCACAACGCCCGCGCGAATTGAATTTCGCCCAGAGCGCCTTCGTGGATGCGTTGGATATTCTCGCGATAATTGGGTTCGTGGCGGCGCTGGGTGCCGGCCACGATAGAGAGTCCCTTTTTTTTGGCCGCCTCCCCCGCGGCGATGACGCGGCGAATGCCTGGGGCATCGACAGCGGCGGGTTTTTCCATGAAGACATGCTTTCCCGCCGCCACCGCGGCTTCCAGCATCATGGGGCGAAAAACGGGAGGGGTGGTGAGGATGACATAATCGATATCGCTCGCCAGCACTTCTTTGTAGGCATCGAAGCCGGCAAAGCATTGGTCGTCGGTTAAATGCTGATCGCTCTTGGCCAACCGGATTTTAGCGGTTTCGATCTGGTAGGGGAAAAGATCGGCGATGGCAGTGATACGTACCCCCTCATGGGCGCGGATCGCGTCCTCGGCCGCGGCCTTGCCCCGCCCCCCAACCCCGATCACTCCCACTTTGATCGGCTCCGCCGCCCGGGCGGTTTGAGAGGGTAAAATGGAAAAAGCGGACACCGCGACAGCGGCGGCGGTATTGTGTTTGACAAAATCACGGCGGGTAACAACGTGCTTGGGTGTATCCATCCCGAATCTCCTTCAATCATGAATGAT
>JAVFAP010000228.1:0-6790 GCA_034002445.1 bacterium
TACGGATGTCCCCCGGTTTCTACGGCTCTTTTCCCTGTTTGTGATGGTGCCGCGGATGGAGGGGCTGGGGTCCGCCATATTGGAAGCCGAAGCCAACGCCTTGCCGGTACTCGCCACGCCGGTGGGTGGCATTCCCGAGATTGTACGGGATGGCGTGAACGGCTTCCTGGTTCCGGTGGGAGATGCGGAAGCGCTGGAGCAAGCCTTGCTCCGTCTGACCAGATCGCCATCCCTGCGGGCACAAATGGGAAAAGAGAGTTATCGGCTGTTGATCGAATCCTTCACTGTGGATAAGATGATTGAGAACACTTTGGCTATCTATCACCGGATGAAAGAGTAGACGGGGCCCATTATGTCCAACCTTGTATCCCCCAAAAAACCAAAGGCCTTGGCGATCCCCGGATTCCATGAATTCATGGAGCAGTGGATTGTCCGTCAATTGGGTGCGGATTATTCTGGCCTGATTCTGGATGCCGGGGCGGGGCAGGGCGCGTTTTGCGAGCGCCTCAAAAACCAGGGCTACCGGATGGTTGCGTGCGATCTCACCCCGGCGCAATTTTGCGTGGAAAGTGTCGAATGCCGCTTTGCCGATCTCTCCCAGGGCATCCCGTGGGAGGATGCTTCCCTCGACGCGGTGCTGCTGTTGGAAGTGACCGAGCATTTGGATCATGTGTACGCGCTGTTTCAAGAGGTTTTTCGGGTGCTGAAGCCTGGAGGATGGCTGATTCTATCCACCCCCAACATTTTGTCGTTCAAATCCCGTATGCGGTTTCTTCTCAGCGGGTATTATTATGCCTTTAAACCCCTGTATGATGGGGGGGTGGATGCCCTCTCGTCCCATATCACCCCGTTTACCGTGGATCAATACTATCTTCGCCTGACTCTCAGCGGATTGCGGTGCGAGCAGGTGACTACCGATCAGTGGCAAAAGTCCTCGATGGCAGGCTTGATTTTCTATCCCTTTCTCCACCTGTATGTGCGTCTTTTTTTTAAAAATCCCAAAGTCTGGCAACTTCAAAATTCGCTGAATCTCTTTCTCGGTCGCAAGTTGATTCTGTCCGCCCGCAAGCCCTCTGATGCTGTCAAGACTGTATGACGAGATGCATTGAATCTCTTCTTGTTCCCCAGCATAAGAGGCCCTGCGCCCAACCACCCGTCTACGCTATGCCGGGAATCCATGATTTTGTGGAATCGTATCTCTTGGCCACGCTGGGACGGGGATTCCCGGGGGTGATTTTGGACGCGGGATCTGGCCCTGGTGCGTTTACCTGGCGTTTGCAACAGCAAAGGTTCCCTCATCTCGTCGCCTGCGACATGCACCCGGAATTGTTCGCGGTGGATGGAGTGGAATGCCGCCAGGCTGATGTCACCCGGGTCATCCCTTGGCGCGATGCCTCCCTCGATGTAGTCTTGCTGCTCGAAGTAACCGAGCACATTGACGGCCTTACCCAACTTTTCAAAGAAACCCACCGGGTCTTGAAACCGGGCGGGCGTTTGATTTTTACTACACCAAATATTCTTTCCATCAAATCACGTCTTCGCTTTTTTTGGACAGGTTACCCCTACTCGTTTTCCCCTCTCTATGATACCCATCCCAGCGATGTGTGGGCGCACATCAATCCCCTTACACTCGATCAATACATCCTGCGCCTGCGCGGCAGCGGGCTGCGCTGCGAAATGTTTACTACTGATAAGTGGCAACGTTCGTCGTTGTTTGGAT
Source organism: bacterium (assembly GCA_034002445.1). Classification (GTDB taxonomy): domain Bacteria; phylum Hinthialibacterota; class Hinthialibacteria; order Hinthialibacterales; family Hinthialibacteraceae; genus JAVFAP01. The sequence continues at coordinate 1,721 of JAVFAP010000228.1, forward strand.
TGATGCTGTATCCCCTCATTCATGCGTACACCCGACTGATTTTTGGGCCAACCCAAGCCCTTACCTGGCAAAATAGTCTGTGGATGTTGCTGGGCCGTATTCTTTTAGTCGATGCCAGAAAAGAGGGGAAATCATCTCTGCGGTGGCCGCTGGCTGAATAAAACCAGCAGACTGCCCCGGTCAAACACCGCCGCGCTATGATCTAGCCAGCGCCGCCATAAGGCGGGGCGTCGGGCGGTTTGTATCCAGGGGGCCCAAACGGGATCCCCCAGCGCAGGGGCGATCACTCCTCCCCCCTCGAAACCGGCTTGGAGCGCCATGGCGTGCAGAGAGGTTTTGGTATACCGGTGGAGAAGGGAATCCCTGTGAGGACGGCAGGGCAAGCCGGAGCCATTCCAGGTTTCCGCGATCAAGTAGCCGGTCGGACGCAAACTGTCGAAAGCGAATTGAAGCAGTTCCATGGGATTGGGAGTCGAAACCAGGCCGCCGCGAATCCGCACAATATCAAACGAGGCTCGGGCGACGCCCACCTCGGCATAACACCCTTGCAGAGCCAGGACATTCTTGCTCATGCAAGCCGCCACCGACCCCGCATCGGCCTCTATCCCCAGCGCTTCCCAATTTTTTTCCTGCATGACGGCAAGGTACTCTCCCTCCCCGCAGCCGATCTCCAGCATCCGGCCTTGCCCCAGCCCGGTCAGCCGGGCGATCTCGCCATGCTGCCGGGCGGCAGCCTTGTGGGGATCGATCCACATGGTGAAGGCGGGTTGCGTCTTAGGATTGGGATGCATGGTCTTGTGCCTCGCCTTGTTGCAATAACCAGAGTTTCATGTACTTGGTGAAGACATAGAAACCGGACAGGGTGCAGATGAGCAAGCCCAGCCAGCCGTCCAGAAAACCGCGCTTGAGAATATACAGTTGAAAAAACCGCCAAGCCGGTCGCAGAACCAAATGGCTAAAGCCCGCCCGCTTGTTCTTGCGGAACAGCAGCTGCGCTTGCCCCGTGGTATAGAGCTGAAAACGGGAAAAATAGTCTTCGATTGTACGGCATGTGTAGTGAAGAAGCCGCCCGTGCAGGCGGCCGGGGGTGAAGGGCAGTTTCATCTCGCCATGAAATCCCCACTCCTCGATCTCTCCTGCGTCCCGGTGAAAGAGGCGGGTTACCCAATCGTGGCTAAAACCGCCATGCTTGAGTTCGCGGCCGAAATAAAACGTCCTTCGGCAAATCTGGTAGGCTTTTTTGGGGGGCGCGGTTTGGAGCAGGGTTTGGATTTCTTCTTGCAGGGCAGGGGTAACGCGTTCATCTGCGTCCAGCAGCAAAATCCACTCATGGCGGGCTTGGGGGATGGCCCAGTTCCGCTGCGCGGCGTGGCTGGAATATTCGTGCTGCACCACCCGCGCGCCATGGTTTCGCGCGATGGCCAGCGTGCGGTCGGTCGAAAATGAATCGACGATAAAAATCTCATCCGCCCAGCGCACCGAGTCCAGGCAGGCGGGCAGATTGGCCTCTTCGTTATGGGTGGGGATCAAAACCGTCAATGGATTCATACGCAGAACTGCCCCGCCTGGATTTGAGTACAATGCCCGTTTACATCATTGTTTCATCCAACCCGGGATGGATCTCGGGCTGGTGGATCTGTTCCCGTTTGTAAAACCGCCGACGGCGAAAGAATCCCTTCAGCCACAGCCAAGGCGCTTTGGGGAACTGAGTGCAATAAGCGCAAAAGCAGGGAGGGAACTGTTGGCGGAACTGGCAGCGCCGGTACCAGCGCAATTCCGCGGGCAGAAAGGTGCCGAAAAAGTAGAGAACCCCCATGTTTTTCAGCAAAAACCGCATCCGCCCCCGGTGATATTTATAAAAATATTTAAAACTGTTTTTGGGCGTGCCGAAGGTTTCAAAATGTAATACCACTGACTGGGGCTGGTACATCACTTTATACCCCAGTTTATGGGCCTGAAAACTCAAATCCAAATCGTCGTAGTACAGGGGAAAGGCTTCGTCCAGATTTCCCACTTTTTCCAGCAGTTCCCGCCGGATGGCGACCGAGGCGCCGGTGAGGTACTCGACCTCGCGAGGTTCGTTGAATTCGCCCAAATCTTCGAAGCAGTAGCCCTCGTGGGTGGTCAGGCAGTTGGGCTCCATGCGCCCGCCCGCGAACTGGATGGTTTTGCCATCCAAAAAGAGCAGTTTGGACCCGGTCATCCCGATGGTCGGGTCGTCCAGCATGGGCTGGATCAAGCCATCCAGCCAGCCCTCGCGAACCGCGGTATCGATGTTCAGCAGTACGATGATCTCCCCCCGCGCCACCTCGATCCCGGCATTGCATCCCTTGGGAAATCCATAATTCTGAGGATTCTGGACAATGGTAATAAATTCTTGGTACTCCAGCGCCATCTGGACGGAATGATCGGACGAGGCGTTATCGACGAAAAGCACTTCCTTGGGATAGTACGAATCATTCAAAACCGAATTGAGACATTTTTGAATGAAACGCGCGCCATTGTAATTTAAGATAATGACAGATACGAGGGGATTTTCGGCCCGCCATACACCAAGATAAGGTTTGGTCATAATGATCCCTATTGCCGCTTCGGTTCGGTTGGTTCGCTGGAGGCGGTATCGATTTCGTGGTTTGCCGTATGGTTGAGGGATGGGATTTTGGCAAAAACCATGCGCCCCGCCGAGGTTTGCAAAACTGAGGAGACTATAACGTCAACCGTGTTCCCAATCAATGACCGGCCTTGTTCCACGACGACCATCGTTCCATCATCCAGATACCCGATGCCTTGCCCCGGCTCCTTGCCTTCCCGCAGCAGTTGCAGCCGCAATTCTTCCCCGGGTAGAACGACAGTACGCAGGGCCTGGGTTAGCTGGTTTATATTCAGCACCGAGACTTCTTCCAATTCCGCCACCTTGTTCAGGTTGAAATCCATGGTCAGCAGAATCCCCTCATATTTTTTGGCCAGAGCCAGCAGTTTTTTGTCCACTTCCTTACAATTGGGGAAATCCTCGTCCAGTAATTCTACCTCGCAGTTAGAGCAATTCTGCAGGCGCTTCGATATATCCAGACCCCGTCGGCCCTTGGAGCGTTTGAGGTGGTCTTGGGAATCGGCCAGGCTCTGCAATTCTTGAATGACAAACGAGGGGATGATAATCAGCCCGGTCAAAAAACCCGCGTCGGCGATCTCCACCATGCGCCCATCGATCAGGGCGCTGGTGTCGACGATGGTGGCGCCAAAGAGGCGGTCTTCGCTGCGGGTCAGAAATTTGGTGACAGAAAAATCCAGCCGGTGAGCGTAGCGCAGGCCGATGGTAATGCCAAAAAAGCCAAGAAACAGGTGCAAACTTAGCCGGGTGATATCCTTGGTGGTGGTATCCAGGGTGTCGGGCAGGGCGGTTTGAATCAAGGCCGCCGTAGATAAACCGCAGAGCAAGCCAAAGAGCCCGACCACCAATTCCTGGGGGAAGGCGTCGCGGATCTGGCTTTCGATAAAGACAATTATTACCGCGATGATGAACCCAGAGATGGTGATGGTCGATAGTTCGGTATACAAAATGTTGGGATTGATTTTTAGCGCCAGCAAATGGGTTAAAAATGTCGTGATGATGATGAATAACAAGCGGACGACGCGGAGAAAGGGGATTTTTCCATTGAGTTTGGCTTCGGGTCGATTCATGATTTGAAAAAGGCCGATCGGATTTCTTCTATGGACCGGACCTGTTGAATTCCGTTCAGAGGGATACCCAAGCGCCGCAGTTCCCGGTGGTTTCCCTCCGGAATCACGCTATGGATATAGCCCAGCTGTTGTGCTTGCCGTATCCGTTGTTCGGCGCCGCGGACAGGCCGGATTTCTCCCGACAAGCCGGCCTCTCCAAAGAAAATATACTGTTGCGGCAGGGGATTGTCAAAAAAACTCGACAAAATTGCCGTGGCGATCCCCAGGTCACCAGCCGGTTCCGCAATTGTAATTCCTCCCGTAACATTTACAAATACATCCCGTGCTCCCAAGGGTAAATTTAATTTCTTTTCCAGCACCGCCAGGATCATGGCCAGGCGGTTTCCATCGATGCCGGTAGTGGTCCGCCGGGGGAAGCCGTAGCCGTGGAAAGGGGCTACCAGGGCTTGGATTTCGATCAGGAGGGGGCGGTTACCTTCCAGGGTGCAAGTGACGACCGACCCCGCTGGCCGGGCTCCACTGCCACCGGCAAATGTCCCGGCCACATTCAGCACCTCCACCAGCCCTGTGCTGGTCATTTCAAACAGACCGATTTCATGGGTGGAGCCAAAGCGGTTTTTCGCCCCCCGTAAGAGGCGGTAGAGCTGGTGGCGATCCCCTTCAAAATAGAGGACCACATCCACCAGGTGTTCGAGGATACGGGGGCCCGCTATGGTACCATCCTTGGTGACATGTCCGATCAGGACGATGGGGGTGTTAGTTTCTTTCGCGAGTTGAATCAGCAGGGAAGAGCAGTCCCGTACCTGAGCCACGCTACCGGGGGCGGAACTTAGTTCCGCCCAAACCGTGGTTTGGATCGAGTCGATAATGGCGAGAAAAGGCTTGTAGGTCCGAATATCCGCAATAATCTCTTCGACTTTGTTTTCGGATTTAATCAATAATTCCGGGCTGAGGCAGCCCAGCCGTTCGGCCCGCATGCGGATCTGTTCGGGCGATTCTTCTCCGCTGAAATACAGAACCCGACCCTGCGCGCTGGCGATTCGGTCCGCGATCTGCAGGAGGAGGGTGGATTTACCAATCCCTGGCTCGCCCCCCATCAAAATCGCCGCGCCCGGCAGCATGCCCCCGCCCAAGACCCGGTCGATTTCTGAAATGCCGGTGGAATAGCGGGCCATCTCGGCCTTGGATATTTCCGTGATGGATTGTGGCTTGCGGCTGGATTTACTTGCCAGCCCTTGCTGTAAGGCCTGTTCCCGGGTGGTGGTAGGCTGTACAATCTCTTCGGAGACCGTATTCCACGCTTGGCACGCAGGGCAGCGTCCGAACCATTTGGCTTGGGTATGCCCGCACGACGTACAAGAAAATACCGTTTTCGCTTTGGCCGCCATCGAA
>JAVFAP010000229.1:0-6698 GCA_034002445.1 bacterium
GATTTGCGAAATGAACAAATGTACACTCGCAAATTCAAGCCGTAGCGGATCCACCACGGTGCAGGTCGTACGTAAAGACTTGGGCCGGTACCGTGTTTTCCGATCCCGACATGATCGAACGGCGGTGGATTCAGGCTGATCCAAAGGAATTCCGGTCTAGGGTGTTGCACATGCGAAGTCAGGAAGGGGATTGGCGAGAGAGAACGGACTTGAATGGCGGAAGCCGCCATGATGGGTCTATTTTATTATACATTATTATGTAAATAGTATTTATGCCGTTTTCTTGGTTGTTTTTCCGTGTGGGTATTCACAAATAATGGCATTTCTGACAAGATAGGGTTGGAATACAAGCGATCCGCCACGAGGGGACCGGAAGGGGATCCAGCGGGTTGTACACGGTAACGATATCCATCCAAATGAAAAAGACCGAGGCCGAGGGATGCTCTTGAGGGACAGAGGCGCGTCCCCGTTTGTGTATGCGCCGAAGGCGAGCAGGTCGCTGGTGGGGCGTTGGGGTGGGATCAAACATAGATGAGGAGCGTAGCCATGATTTGGAATCCAGAGATGGAGTGCATGCCCGTCGCGGAGCGGAGGGCGTTGCAGTTTTTTCGGTTAAAGAATGTCATACGGAAATGTTATGAGAATGTTCCCTGTTACCAGAAAAAGTTTGAGGAGAAGGGGATCACGCCAGATGATATAAAGTCGCTGGAGGATATCCGCAAGTTGCCGTTTACCTCGAAAATCGACTTGAGGGACAATTATCCATTTGGGATGTTCGCGGTGCCGATGGAGGAGATAGTGCGGGTTCATTCGTCGTCGGGGACGACGGGCAAGCCGGTGGTGGTAGGGTATACGCGGCAGGATGTGGATACCTGGGCGGAGACGATGGCGCGGACGCTGGCGTGCGCGGGCGGGTGCAGCCACGATATCATTCAAGTGGCGTATGGGTATGGTCTGTTTACCGGGGGATTGGGGGCGCATTATGGCGCGGAGAAGCTGGGGGCGACGGTGGTGCCGATTTCTGGCGGGAACACGCAGCGGCAGGTGATGCTGTTGCAGGATTTTGGCTCGACCATGCTGGCGTGTACGCCTTCGTACTCGCTGTGTATCGCGGAAGCGTGCGAGGAGATGGGGATCGATACCGCCCAGTTGAAGTTGAAGGCGGGAGTCTTTGGGGCGGAGCCGTGGAGCAACGCGATGCGGGAAGAGATCGAGAAGCGGCTGCATATCAAAGCGATCGATATCTATGGCTTATCGGAAATTATCGGCCCAGGGGTCTCCAGCGAGTGCTTGGAGCAGAAGGGGCTGCATGTGTTTGATGATCATTTTTATCCGGAAATTATCGATCCAGAGACGGAAGAGCCGCTGCCGCCTGGGGTGAAGGGCGAGTTGGTGTTCACCTCGCTGACGAAGCAAGCGTTCCCGGTGCTGCGGTTCCGGACGCGGGATATTACTTGTTTGATCGATGAGCCCTGCGCGTGTGGGCGGACCCATGTGCGGATGGAGCGGGTTTCGGGGCGGACGGATGATATGCTGATTATCCGCGGCGTGAATGTATTCCCCTCGCAGATCGAAGAGGTGCTGGTGAACACGCGGGGCGTGGAGCCACACTACCTGATCCTGGTGGACCGGGTGGGGGCGCTGGATACGCTGACGGTGCAGGTGGAAGTGGAAGAGAAGATTTTCTCGGACGAAGTGCGGCGGCTGGAAGAGTTGCAGAAGGATATTCAGAAGGATATTGAATCGATGCTAGGGCTTTCGTGCAAAATTCAGCTGGTGGAACCCAAGACCATCGAACGAAGCCAGGGCAAAGCCAAGCGCGTGATTGATCGACGTAAGGAACGCCAGAACTGAGGGCAGGAGTGAATGATGAGACCACGACAAATATCCGTTTTTGTAGAGAACCGAACCGGCCGGATTGGGGAAGTGACCCAGGTGTTGGGGAAGGCGGGGGTGAATATCCGTGCCGTATCCCTGGCGGACACGCACGATTTTGGGATCGTCCGGCTGATCGTCAATGATGTGGACCGGGCAATGCAGATTTTGCGTCAGGAGAAATTCACGGTGATGGAGACCGAGGTGATCGCGGTGGAAATCCCGGACGAGCCGGGGGCGTTATCCGGCATTTTAGAACTTTTGGGGACGGAATCGGTGAATGTGGAATATCTGTATGGTTTTACCGAGATCAAGACGGGCCGGGCGATTTTAATTTTCCGGTTTGAAGAAACCATGCACGCGGTGAAGGTGTTGGAAGCCAAGGGTGTGAAGATGCTGGATGGGAATACCCTGCACGGGATGTAAGGCCGTCCTATTACCGCGTGGCCGCCAGGATGGATGATGGGCGGCCGGGACAGGGGATGATTCCCCTGGGATTGATTGAAGTGCGATACAGCAGGAGTAAGTTTTGATGGACGTGGTTTCTAAGCATGGCATCCCCCACCGGATATGGAATCCGGAGTTTGAGTGCATGCCGATTGAAGCGATTCGGGCCTTGCAGCTGATGCGGCTGATCAAGACGGTACAGCGGCTGGAACATCGTGTGCCGTATTACCGGGACCGGTTGAAGGATGCCGGGGTGTGTTCGACGGATATCAAGAGTCTGGATGATATCCGGCGGATCCCCTTCACGACCAAGGACGATCTGCGTCAGCATTATCCGTACGGGTTGCTGGCGGTGCCGTTCGAGAAGGTGGTGCGGATTCATGCTTCCTCGGGGACGACGGGGAAGCCGACGGTGGTGCCGTACAGCCGGAAGGATCTGGAGACCTGGTCGGAACTGGTGGCGCGCTTTTTGACGGCGGGCGGGGTGACGGAGAATGATATTATCCAAATCGCCTTTGGTTATGGGCTGTTTACGGGTGGATTTGGGTTGCATTACGGGGTGGAGAAGCTGGGGGCGGCAGTGATTCCGATTTCCAGCGGGAACACGGACCGGCAGATCAATATCATGAAGGATTTTGGGACCACCGGCCTGGTGTGTACCCCTTCCTACGCCTTGCATCTGGCGGAAGTGATTCGGGAGAAGAACGTGGACGCCGGGGAATTGACGCTGAAGTTTGGATTATTTGGCGGCGAGCCATGGACCGATGAAGCGCGGAAGAAGATCGAGGCCCAGCTGGGGGTGATCGCGACAGATAACTATGGGTTATCGGAAGTGATGGGTCCGGGGGTCTCGGGTGAGTGCCTGGAACAGGATGGGATGCATATCTTCCAGGATCATTTTCTGGTGGAAGTGATCGATCCCGAAACGCTGGAGCCGGTGCCAATGGGTGAATCCGGCGAGCTGGTGGTGACGCCGATCACCAAGGAGGCGATGCCGGTGCTGCGTTACCGCACGCGGGATATCTGCCGGTTGATTCCGGAGCCGTGCCGCTGTGGGCGGACGCTGATCCGGATGACCAAGGTGCTGGGGCGCAGCGACGATATGCTGATCATCCGGGGGGTGAATGTGTACCCCTCGCAGATTGAAACGGCGTTATTGGAAGTGGAAGGCATTTTGCCCCATTATCAATTGGTGCTGCGCAAGCGGGGTGCGATGGATGAGCTGGAAGTGCGGGTGGAGATTGACGAGCAGTTGTTCAAGGACGAGATGAAGGAGTTGCACGGCTTGGAGATGAAGATAACCAAGCATCTGCGGCACCGGCTGCAGATTTCGCCGAAGGTGGTTTTGGTGGAACCCAAGACGCTGGAGCGGACGGCTGGGAAATCCAAGCGGGTATTGGATTTGCGGAACGAATTGAACGAAGAATAACCAAGAAGCCAACCTGGAAGCGGGTTGGCTTCTTTTTTTCATCCAGGCTAGACCCCGACAGGCTGAGGGGGTTCAGCGGGGAAGGAGGTGGCGCGAGAGTCAGCCGAGAGTGAATGGTCTTTTAGGGAACTTTTCAACGGCCTCGAGGCTGAGACCTCATGAGGAAGAGGCGGGAATCCACGGTGTGGACCGTGGAGGTTGAAGCGTTCTCTAACACGGTGTTGTAGAAATAACTAAAAAAACGTAAGAGGGAGAGTGTTCATGAAAAAGGTTGCGATGCTTGCCTTTTGTGCTGTGTTTGTTGCAAGCCCGCTATGGGCAGACCGCGTGGATGACCTGGAGACGAAGATCTTGCAGTTAGAGCAGCAACTCCAGGAGTTGAAAGGGGCCTTGGAGCAGGAGAAAGAGGCCAAAGCGCCAGAAGCCGCTCCCGCCAAAGAGGGGATGCAATTGGTGGGGCCGGGCGGGACGTTGAGCGTGGGCGGGGATATCCGCTGGCGCGGCCGGTTTTTTGATAACCTGTGGGACTTTAACAGCAGCAATGATGGGGACCAGAGCGAATCGTACCGGTTCCGTCCGCGGGTGTGGCTGGATTGGAAGCCCACGGAAGATTCAGAGGCCTATGTGCGTTTCGCAAAAGAATGGCTGATGGGGCAGGATGGGGAAATGCCGGGCTATGAAGTGGACGCCAAGGATGTGCTGTTTGATAACGCCTGGTTTTTGCAGAAGGACATTTTTGGCCTGCCGGTGGATATCAAGATCGGGCGGCAGGATTTGGTGTATGGGGAAGGCTTTGTCATTATTGATGGGACACCGAACGATGGTTCGCAGACGATCTCGTTCGATGCCGCGAAGGCGACCTTGAAGCACGATTGGGGAAGCACCGATTTTCTGCTGGTGAAGACGTATGAGAACAACAGCAGTTTCGCGGACGATGAAGATTTTTATGGGATTTACAACAAGTGGAAACTGGGCGGGTTTGGCTTGGAGCCCTATCTGCTGTATCGGAACAAGAATCAAGGCCCCAACATTTCGCCGGCGGCCGGGACGGCGGCGCCGGGGTCCTCATCCACCGTGGATCCCTCCCCACGGGAAGAGACGGTGCTGTTGGGCTTTCGGGGCACGCGGGAGTTGGATTTGACCGATGGGGTGAAGTTGGCCTTGGCGGGCGAAATTGGGAAAGAGTGGGGTGAAATGGACTTTACCGGGGAAGGCCCGGGTGGCTGGGGGTACAGCCGGTTCGCAGGCGCGAATCAAGTGGATCGCGACGCCTGGGGCGGGACGTTCAACGGAATCCTGACTTTCGCGGATGTGATGTGGACACCGAGTATCAAGGGGGCGTTCACGTACACGACCGGTGATGACCCGACAACGGCGGATTACGAAGGCTGGGATGATTTTTATGCACAATTCCCGAAGTACAGTGAATTGTATATCTACACGCTGTACGATGGATTCAAGGGTCGCTCGGGGGTGAATGATCCCGATGTGGGCGCCTGGGGGAACATGATGATCCCGGAAGTGGCGTTCACCGTGAAGCCGACGACGAAGTACAGCCAGACGCTGCGGTATCTCTATTTCATGGCGGATGAGAAGAACGGGCCGGGCCTGGGTGATGAGCGGGGACACAATTTGCAATGGCTCAGCACCTATGATTTCAGCAAGAACCTGTCCGGGCACTTTTTGGCGGAGTGGTTCGACCCGGGCGACTACTACGCCATCGGGGCGGACGACGCGTTCTTTGTCCGGTTCCAACTGTTGTACCAATTCTAACCACCAACTACACTTGCATATCTCATCCTTGTTTTCCCACCGTGTAAAAAATCGAATGGAGACACCTTCTCGGGGAAGCCCGGGGAGGTGTCTCTCAAGCCAGAGGTCTAGAAGGAGAACGATCATGAAAAAAAGTATTCATGCCCTGTTGGGGCTTATCCTAGTTCTTAGCTGGTGCGGATTGTCCGCCGAGGCGCAACCCAAGGGGAAACCGATCAAGGTGGGGGCGATCTTTTCGATCACCGGCCCCGCGGCCTGGCTGGGGGAACCGGAGCGGAATACCGCCAAACTGCTGGAAGAGCAGATCAACGCGGCGGGCGGGATTAACGGGCGTCCGCTGGAAGTGATTATCGAAGACAGTGAAGGGGACAACGCCAAGGCGGTGATCGCGATCAACAAGCTGATCAAACGGGATCAGGTGTGTGCGATTATCGGCCCCTCGCGGAGTGATACCTCGATGGCGGTGGCGCCGATCGCGGAGCGGAACAAGATTCCACTGGTCTCGTGCGCGGCGGCGGAAACGATTGTCAACCCGGTGTTGAAGCATGTCTTCAAATCGCCGCAGAATGACAGCGACTGTGTACGGCGGATTTATGAGGATTTGCAGGCAAAGGGGATCCAACAGATCGCCATCATGAGCGGGACGACCGGGTTTGGCGATGCCGGACGCAAGCAGCTGAAGGACCTCTGCTCGCAGTATGGGATCGAGATCGTGGCGGATGAGACATATGGCCCGCAGGATACCGATATGACAGCGCAGTTGACGCGGATCAAGGGGACGCCGGCGAAGGCGATCGTGAACTGGTCGATCGTGCCGGCGCAGAGCATCGTACCCAAGAACATGAAGCAGCTGGGGATGACCATGCAGCTGTACCAGAGCCACGGATTTGGCAACATCAATTATGTCAAGGCGGCGGGTGAGGCGGCGGAGGGGATCATCTTCCCGGCCGGGGCGGTCCTGGTGGCGGACACGTTGCCGGATGATCATCCGCAAAAGGCGGTCACGCTGAAATATAAGACGGACTACGAAGCGAAGTTCAACAGCCCAGTGAGCACCTTTGGCGGCCACGCCTGGGACGCGATGATGATTGTCGTCGAAGCGTTGCAGGAAGTGGGGGATAACAAGGACAAGATCCGTTCGTATATCGAGAACAAGACGGGGTTTGTGGGGATG
>JAVFAP010000230.1:0-6687 GCA_034002445.1 bacterium
TAGATGGGGTAGAAGAAATAATGACCGTCCAGTTCGTCCGAACTGGTATCGGTTTTGTACCAATACGCGCCATCCTGGGTTTTGGGCCAGCGGGGGAAGTACACCTTCCATTGGCCGTCCTCGTGCTGCCGCCGCCGCTTCATCCCTTCCACGGTGTAGGACTCACGCAGATTGGGATCGGGTTCCGTGGTGGGGACCACGGTCCGCGCGACAAAGCCAGGCTGCTGCTCAACCTCGCCCTGTGCGGGGGCAACAGACAGAAAGCGCAGGGCTTCAAACGCCTGCTGGGCGCGGCGCTTGGCCTGGGGATCCTTGGTGGCGGCATAGGCGAAGCATTCTCCCGCACCGTACATGCTGGTCCAAAGCCCATCGTTGTCGCTGTCGCTCTGGACCACGGTGCTTTTATCGCCGGGCTTGGCAAGGGCGACCTCGGACACATAGCCAAACGCGGTGCGCTTGATGTATCGCTCCATTTCGTCTTCATAAAAGGCGGCTTTTTCCGCCAGGGTCATGGGGCGCCGCTCGATCTGGCCCAGTCCACCCGCGGTGGCGAACCAGGCATCGCCGCGGGCGTTGACCGCGATCGCGGCCACGGCGTCATGGGGCAGCCAGCGGCGGCCTTGGCGGTAGGCCCACTCTTGCCCATCGAAATGGATCGCACCCAGCCGGGTCGCGAACCAGACCGTGTCATCCGGGGCGACGGTCAGACTGGTGAACTCGGCATAGGGCAGGCCATCCGGCCCTGCGTACAAGCGCCATTCGGAAGAACGAACGCCGACACCCTGTGCACTGCAAAACCACAAGTTTCCAGCCGAATCATAGCCCACGCCGCACACCTGGCGCACCGCCCAACTTTTGCCATCGGCGGAGGCGGGATCGTGGGCTTGCCAGGCACCACCAGGCGATTGAGTAAACAACCCCATTTCCCCGCCCACCGCCAGTTCGCCCTGGTGACCGCAGGCGATGGTGAGAGGCAGGTTCCCATCGCCCATCAAGGCCTGGAGGGCGGTATCCAGTTCCAGATGCCCCTCCCGCTCACTGAACACACCCAGGCTGGTGGAGGCATAGAGAGCTGATTCGGTCACCGCCAGGGCGTGGATCGTACCCGCGAACCCCTGGACCCGGGGCGAGGCCCCGCTGGGTTGCACTTGCCAAATTTCGTGGGCATAGGCGATGAACACGGTCCCCGGCCGGCCCTGGATCGCCCTCACCGGGGCGGCGGGCAAACCCGCGACCGGCTGCCAGGCTCCATCCCGCCAGCAGCCAACCCCGACCGCCCCCCCCAGCCACAATTGGCCGTTTTCATCCAGCCAGAGTGTGGTAAGGGGGCCCTCCGGCATACCCGCGGCGGAAAGATCGTGGGCGATCTCCTGACCAAAGACGCCGATTGTGATGTTGGGATTTGGCTCGGCTTGCAGGGCATCGATACTGATTCCCAGCAGAAACAAGGCGAAACACCATCGTGATCCATTCTGCATTGGTTTATCCTCTCAATTCTTTTGGTTAGGGCGTGAGGCGCCCCTGGTTCATTGGGATAATCCGGTCCGCCATCGCATCGGCCTGGACGCCGTGGGTGACCATGACCACCGTCCCGCCCTGGCGTTGATAAGCCCGTAAATGGGCGAGGACATCCGCGGCATGCTGGGGGTCCAGATTGCCGGTGGGCTCATCCGCGAGGATAAGGCTGGGCTGGTTGATCATCGCCCGGGCCAGGGCCACGCGCTGCTTTTCGCCGGCGCTGAGTTCCGCAGGGCGATGGGTGAGGCGATCACCCAGGCCCAAGTCCATCAACAGTTGCTGGGCCTTGCCGGGCTCGGTGGTGGTACCGGGATGCAGGGGCAGTTTGACATTTTCGAGAATAGTTAAATAGGGGACAAGATGAAACATCTGAAAGACAAATCCCACCTCGGTGGCACGGAAGCGGGCCCGTTCCGCGCGGGAAAGGCTGTAGAGCGAACGGTCCCGCATCCAGATTTCACCGGCGCTGGGGCGCAACATCCCGCCCAGGATCAGTAGCAGGGTGGATTTGCCACAGCCGCTGGGCCCGCGCACCACGACGAATTCGCCCAGGCCGATGGTGAGGTTGATATCCTGCAACGCATACAGGGGGCCTTGTTTGGTCAGGTAGGTCTTGCAGAGTTGTTCTACTCGGATCATGGAGAATTTCCTCGGTTGGCTCTCATTCATACCGCAATACATCCGCGGGATCCTGGGCAACGCCCAGCATGGCGGGGATAAAACTGGCCAAGGCGGTCAGAAGCGGGGCGACGAGAAGCACCCAGCCCAGCAACACTGGCTGCACATGGATGGCGCGCGCGGTGACGCGGAAGATTTCGGGCCCATAGGCCATCGCGAGCCACGAGCCAAGGAGAAAGCCCAGGGCGGCTCCCACCATCCCTAGAATCATCGCCTTGCCCAGGAAGAGCAGAGCGATCCGCACCGAGCCATAGCCCAAGGCGCGGAGCACGCCCAACTCATAACGGCGCTCGCGGGTGTTGAACCAGGCCAAGGCGCCTATCCATACCACGCTAACCAGCAAAGCCACGGGCATGAGGAAGGAGAAGTATTTTTCCGCCATGCGCCGCTGCTGCTGGCGCGCCTTGGCGATGGTCTGGAGCTGAATCACCGTCGCGTCCGGCAGAATTTCGCTCAGTTGGTTGCGGAGCAACACCAGGACATCCATATCCTCGCTCATGCAGCGGCATTCCAAGGCGCGGATTTCGTTGATCCGCCCATGCAGATGCAGGCCCTCCTGCACATCGCGCAGATGGGCCCAGAGGAAGATATCTTCTTCCGTCCCCGTCTCGGTCAAAACGCGGGAAATGGTAAATGCCTTGCCCCACAGGGTGAGTGAACCGCCCTGTTGCATGCCTAAATCCTGGGCAGCCTGATAGCCAACGAAGAGGGTTCCAGGGGGTATTTCAAAAATCATGGAGGATTTCTCCATGCCCGGCGGACACACTTCCGCGGCGATCCCATTGATCACCAGGTGGTGGCCTTCGATTTCAACAGCCTGGCGCAAAACCGCGAGCAGAAGGTTATATAGACTGGTGTCCTTGCTGTAGGCGGTGAACGCCTCGACATAGGTTTCGGGCATGGTTTGATCGGAATAGCCAATGGCCCAAAAGGCGTTCATTTCCGTGTTTTTGGGGATGATGCGCAGGTTGTATCCCATATCCCGCATCAGGCGGATAGTCTCGCGCATGGCAGCTTCGCCCGTGGTCTGGAACGCGACATACAGCGCGACCGCCATCACCACCGCGAGGATGGTACACAGCGCACCGCCCTTGCGGTAGGCAATTTCTTTTTGGATTAGTTCGAAGAGGTTCATGAGGTTCCCAGTATCCCATCGGTTGTGTAATCAGGAATGATTCTAAACCATTCTGGTGCAAGAAGAAAGGAACCAGAAATCCGGGAGAAACGGCAATTAGAAAGGAAAGCGGGATGGTTCCTCCTCGAGAACCATCCCGCTTGCTTGTATCCGGGGCCAAGGGAAAACGCAACCCGGTGTGAATTCATTTCAGATTTTATGATTCAGGAAGGCAGAGTTCTCCCGTGGCCTTCCCGCAGGATGGGATTCCAGATCCCGTGGAGGGTTAGAATAGATTCCGTGCAGAGGGAGAAGGCGTCATTTCATATTGACGGGGAGTTGCACATTGACCGCGAGAGAGAACAGGCCGGATTCGTGCGCTTTCTTTTCGTAATAGACTTCTCCCCCCTCTTTGAGCCTGCCCGAGTGAAGCAGGTGGGGGTCGTAGAAAAACAGACAGGTGCCATCCTTTTGCTCAATATAACCGCAGCCCTTCTGCTGGTTGAAACAACGGACGATTCCAAAAGCCATCATAAGCACTCCTTTCCAAGCCCTGCTTGAAGAGGAAGCAATTGGTATACCAAAAGTATAAGATTCGAGTTATCAGGGGTTTAAAAGAAGGGGATCTACCGGTTTCTTAGAGATGAGAAATGGATTTTTGCAAAAAGGCAAAAAAACGATGGGTCATGGAGACGGGGAATGGGGTTGTGGATCGTTGGGGTGGGAGATTATCGAAGGAAGACCCAGCAGACAAGGAATCCCGCATGGTTTCGTAAAAACGCGGTTAAACCATGGAGGGATGCGTGCTATACTTTGCATGTCTATTTGAAATGGATAGTAACCCTGGAGGTGAGACACCATGAAAAAATGGATTTTATTAGGTCTTTTATTCGTCGTTGTTGTTTCGGTATTCGTCGCGTCCTTGTATGGGGAGAAGATTGTGGTGGCCGCGGTAACCACGACACTGTCCACCAAGTACCAGATCGATCTGGACTACAAGGATGTGGGGCTCTCCCTGCTTGGCGGCGGGGTAGCCTTTGACGAGTTAACGGTCGATTACGCCAAGACAGCCCCCCCCATACGCCTGGCATCCGCGGGTGAATTGGAGATTGGGTTTGATTTTTGGAAGAGTATCCAGGGCACACCCGAACTCTCCCGTGTCTATACAAACGAACTGCATCTCGATGTCAGCCATGGCGAGGATGGCAGTCTGCCCCTCGTCACCGCGATCAACCAGCTGGCGGCGGGCAAGCCAGCCAGCGCCACCCCCGCGGCCAAGCCCAAAGCCGCCGAGCCCGTGCCACTACCCAAAATCACCTTGAAAAACTCAACCTTTGTCTATGAACCACTAGAGAAAACCGCAAAGAAACAGCATATCGACCTTGGGTATACCGCGCTGAATTTTGACAAAGATCAAATTCAACTCCAGGATGCGGCGATTTATCAAGAAGGAGGAAAAGCCAACCCCCTCTTAAGTCTCAAGACGGTGAACCTCTTGTCCGCGATCCGTAATCTGGCCAATTTGACAGTGGAAGCCAATACGGTCAGCGTGACCATCCGTGAAGTGAGCAAGGATCAATATGACTTGAATCAAATCCTCAACGCCTGGCAGGGCGCGATTAACCAGATCGTCCCTCCCGATCCATCCGCATCCAAGAAGGAATCCTCGACCCCGATGGCGATCAAAGCGGGGACGATCCAAAACCTGAAGGTCCAAATATTACCCCAGGATGGAAAAGAAACCACTGCCGGGGCGCTGAATCTCTCGATCGCAACCGCGGAAGTGGGAAACAAGGGTGATACCCTCACCTTGAAAACGGTCAAGATCATGGAAGCGGGCAAGGATACGATTTTAGTCGATACCCTGTCGTTCGCGGGAGGCAATAAGGGATTCATGCAGTTAGACACTATCGAACTCGCCAATGCCCAGATCACCATCCGCGAGACCGCGGACAAAACAATCAACCTGGCTCGGGCGATCGAGCGAATCCAAAGTGTGATCAATTCGCTGTCGCCCCAGCCCAAGGGCAAACCTGAGACCAAAACCGCGTCCGCTTCCCCCATGCCGACCGTGAAGATTCGGAACTCTAAACTGACATGGATCAAGCCGGATGAAAGCGGGCACGGGATCGATATCAAGGATTTCACGTTTTCCGCCAAGGAACAGCGAACGCTGGGGAAAGATGTGGCGCTTTTTGGAGGGCTGACCAATCCTCAGCCCATTCTGAGAGCCCCATCCATTTCGGTGGACGCGATGGATTTCGGCAAAAGCCGCATCGGAAAGGTGCTGGTGGATCAATTGCAGGTCCATGGCATGTGGACCGCGGATGGGATAAATCTCTCGGCAATCATCGCAGACTGGTCTTCCCTGCCCTCGCTGCTGTTCCCAACAACAGATGCAAAACCTGTAGCCAAGGCGGAAGGCCCCCCCTTTCGGATCGAGGATTTTTTGCTGACCGGCACACGGCTGGAACTGGTCGACAGCCGCACGGCCAAGCTGCTGAACCTGGTGTTTGATCCGCTGGAGTTCAACTGGACCAAGATTCAGTTTGGCGGGGAAAACGCGGACCCAGGCGATTTCAGTCTTGTGGCCCGCTCGCTGCTGCCGAGCGAAGGCAGCATCTCACTGAAAGGGAAAGCCGGATCGTTCTGGAGCCCGGTGGATTGCGACTTGGACACCTCGATTTTTGTGAAAGAACTAACCTCTTTCTCCCAATATTTCGGCGAAAACGTACCGGTTTCCTTTTTATCCACCGGCTTGAATCTCAATGGGAAGTTTAAGGTCAGCAAAAATATGCTGGAATCGACGTTTGATTTATTACTAAAAAACCCGAAATTTTCTACCGAACAGGGCAAGTGGCTGGGGAAGTTGGATAGCAAAAGCGCCATCACCGCCCTCAATGGGATGCGCGATGAGAGCGGAGATATTTTATTCAAAAACAATCGCCTGTCGGGGAACATCATGGACCCCCAATTTGATTTTGGGACAAACCTCATGCAGATCATCAGCCGTAACATGCTGTCGGGTGTGCAGAAAATGATCAACCTGCCGATCGATGTCGCGGGGAAAGGCGCCAATGTCCTTGGCGATGGGGCGGGTTCGGTGAAAAACGGCGTTGGCGGAATCTTGAATACCATCATCCCACGCAAAAAACCCGCGAATCCCGAGTGATTTTTTATATGGTTTTAACCACTCTTCTTCATCTTGCCCTTCCCTCGCTCTCCCTCCGCGGGGGATTTTCTTGACCATCAAACTGATTTTTTCATTTTCCCCATTGTTTATGGATTGACTCCATTGCCTGGTTAAACTCGGGAACATGCGTGCGGCAGGCGCGCGCGATGGTCTCAACGTACAGCCGCCGCCGTTCCACCAGACG
>JAVFAP010000231.1:0-6687 GCA_034002445.1 bacterium
TGGAAGAGGGGATATGTAAACAGTGCCAGAATGCCATCCCGGGAGTTTGGAAATCGTTATTCGGTGGATAATGGGAGGGTGGTGCGGCATCGCTCCAGGGTTGCATCCGCTGCGCGGATTTCGCCCTTCGCTATCCAGAGGGCGCGCTTACAGCGCTTAAAGGTAAAATGGGTTGGGGTGGTTACGAATGATGAATTTTTTGCGGCACGATGGTGGGCTACGCGCCTTTCGGCGCTTTGAGCCCACCCTTCTATGAGAATCTGCTGCTTGTCAAGAGGAAAAAAACACTTTTCCATTTTTCATGAACTTATTTCATGAAAACCTGTATAATCGAATAAACTATGTATAAGACTTTCCTCTTTTAGTGTGGGCTCCGAAGGCATTCGTCCCATGACAAGGTGATGGGGAAAGTCTTTTTTTTCTTGCCTCCCCCCTCATCATCTTGGATCAAAATGCGTTCCCCCTGGGGGGCGGAGGGGGGAGTTGTTTTCTTTCGAATAAAACAGCACGTCCTCAATCTTCTATCCGAGCTTCAGACGATGTCCTAGCCCAAGTGGGGAGGTTCGAGGTCGCGATGGCTGCCCTATCTACAAACGAGCATTTTTCTTTCAGCCCAAGGGTGGGACGAGCACACCATCGCGCCATACAAGGGGTCCTGTTTCATTCGTTTTTTTATGCTTCAAGATGAATCATTTCATAGTACAACTTTCGAACCCAGCGGTTAGCGACTGTCGCAATAATCACATTCTTGGGTTTTCCTTTTTTTGTCATGCGTTCCGCGCGTTCTTTCCATGGCCCGTCATATCGAACCAAGCGATGCGCCAATTCAATCAAGGCAATGCGAAGATCTTTGTTGCCCGCTCTCACCAGACCGCTATCGGCTTGGCGTTCTCCGCTGGATGCATTCCGGGGGCTCAATCCACAGAAGCGAGCCAGTTGTTTCCCTTTGGAAAACCGGTGAAAGTTTCCAATTTCGGCCCGGATGGTCCATGCGGAAATCCATTGCAATCCTTTGTAGGATAGCAGACGTTGGATTAGGGGATCTTTTTTTCCGATTTCTATCATGCGGCTTTCAATTCGCTCAATTTCTTGGGAGACCAAGTCGTGGTTTTTTATTTGCTCTTGGATAATCCAATCGGTTTCGGAACCCAGGCGAAGACTCAAAATCCACTGGCACCAGCGTTTTCCCCAACGGCCTTTCGGCGCATCGGTCACTCGGTGTTCCCTCAATAAGGAACTCACTCGTAGTTTTATTGTCTTGCGGCATTGCATGCGTTGCGTTCGATAGCGAACCAAACGACGCAATTCGCGAAGGGATTCCGGCGCCAGCCAAACTTTGGGTAAATAACCAACACGCACTAAATCCGCCAAGAGTTGCGCATCGCTATAATCGCTCTTGTCTGGGCTTTGTTTAATGCGAGCCACATAACCGGCATGTGCCAAATCTATGGGCCAATTCTCTTGTTGGATGAGTTCATCCGCTAAGGCCGCTGCTCCGGTACAGGCTTCGATCGCGGCTCCCTTGACGATCCCGTAACGGTTGACCAATTGGACGAGTTCCTTTCTATCGTTCCGGCTTTTCTTGTTGGCTAGTACGATGCCTTTCTTGTTTAATACACACACTTGGATCGAATCTTTGTGGTAGTCTAATCCCACAAATAATGCTATCCTGTCCATGATCCGTTGCTCCTTTCATGGCTATTTGGGGCTTTTTCATTTTACCATAGATTTGAGCAACGGATTCTCATCCCCATCTACGTGTTTCATACTGCCCGCTGCGGCGGCGCTCCAGCGTTGCATCCGCTGCGCGGATTTCGCCCTTCGCTATCCAGGGATCGCGCTTTCAGCGCTTATTGAAATTTTGGAGTGGGGTGGTAGCGGATGATGAATTTGGTGCGGGAAGATGGTGGGCTAGGCTCGCTGCGCTCGCTTTGAGCCCACCTACCTCTAAACAACCTCTTTTTGTTCTATGATCAATTAAAAATTACCCATAATTCATTATTCACAGCCCATACCCTTCTATAGCCGGGGGTCTGGTGTATGGTGTCCACATCCAACTGTCCAATGCTTGCTGTCCAATGCTTGCTGTCCAATGCTTGCTGTCCAATGCTTGCTGTCCAATGCTTGCTGTCCTATGCTTGCTGTCCAATGCTTGCTGTCCAATGCTTGCTGTCCAATGCTTGCTGTCCAATGCTTGCTGTCCAATGCTTGCTGTCCAATGCTTGCTGTCCAATGCTTGCTGTCCAATGCTTGCTGTCCAATGCTTGCTGTTCAATGCTTGCTGTCCAATGCTTGCTGTCCAATGCTTGCTGTCCAATGCCTGCTGCCTACTGCTTCACGCTCACTACCCACTGTCTGCTACCCACTGGTTTTTTTCTGGTGGGGGGATATGATTTTTGGATTATTCTAGGATTTTGGGACAATCCAATATTTTTGATTTGGAGATGAGAGACTGGTTATGGCTATTCACAATCCTTGTTCGTTGGTTTTGCCTGACAGTTTGTTTGGGGAGGGGCTGGTGCTTCCTTATTTGGAGCATGTGCCGGTGTTGGGGGAAGGGATTTTTTTGGCGCCGCAGGCCAGTTTGATTGGTGCGGTCACGGTGGCCGACCGGGTCAGTGTGTGGTTTGGGGCTGTGTTGCGCGGGGATATCGCGGCGGTGGAGGTAGGGGAGGGAAGCAACATTCAGGATCAATGCGTTCTGCATGTCGGGGATGACGCACCTTGTATTGTCAGGCGGCGGGTGGTGGTGGGACATGGCGCCATTCTGCATGGCTGCACGGTGGAAGACGAATGCCTGATCGGCATGGGGGCGACTGTCTTGAATCACGCGGTTATTGGAGAAGGGTCCATTGTCGGGGCGGGCGCCCTGGTCACCCAGGGCATGGTGATCCCGCCCAACTCCCTGGTGCTGGGCAATCCGGCCAAGGTGGTTCGGCCGGTGCGGCCGGAGGAGCGGGAGAAGACCGTGGGCTATGCGCAAAAGTATATAAAAGTTGCCCAAAATTACCGCCCCCTATTTCAACTCCAAAAATAAGAACTATACTTCCCCGTAATCAACGATCCGGCCCTCCCCCCCTGCCAGGATTTGTCTTGTCTTGTGGTCTCGAATTCTGCTAAGATGAGGCGAATGTTTATATCCAAACAAAACCATTATTCTTTATCGATAGGAGACAACAATGGATTATCGGATTGAAAAAGACACCATGGGCGAGATGAAGGTGCCGAAAAACGCCTACTATGGGGCGCAGGCCGCTCGGTCCATCATGAATTTTCAGATCGGCATCGAGACGTTTCCCCGCGAGTTGATTGAGGCGTTTGGGATTCTCAAGAAAGCCTGCGCGATCACCAACTTTGATCTGGGCGTTCTGTCTGAAGAGAAGAAAAATCTCATCGTGCAGGCGGCGGATGAAGTGATCGAGGGCAAGTTGGACGCCCATTTTCCTCTCTCGGTTTGGCAGACGGGGAGTGGCACCCAGACCAACATGAACGCCAACGAAGTGATCTCCAACCGCGCAATCGAGATCGCTGGGGGCGAGATTGGCAGCAAGAAGCCGATTCATCCCAATGACGATGTCAATAAATCGCAATCGTCCAATGACACCTTCCCGGCCGCCATGCATATTGCCGCGGGGATGGAAATCCACCGCCGCCTTTTGCCCGCCCTGCGGGATTTGGCCGCTGTGTTTGAAGAAAAAGCCAAGAAATTCAGGGATGTCATCAAAATTGGGCGTACTCACCTGATGGACGCTACCCCGCTTACCCTGGGGCAGGAATTCTCTGGCTATGCTACCCAGTTGCGGCATGGGATCCAGCGGATTGAAAACACGTTGCCCTTTGTGTATGAACTCGCGATTGGCGGGACCGCGGTCGGCACCGGGCTAAACACACCGAAGGGATTTGCAGAAAAGGTTGCGGCGCAGATCGCCACATTGACGGGATATCCCTTTGTCTCAGGGGAGAACAAGTTCGAGGGGCTTTCCGCCCATGACGCGATGATCGAACTGAGTGGCGCGCTGAAGACGGTTGCCGCCTCGCTCTTCAAAATCGCCAACGATGTGCGCTGGTATGCCTCGGGGCCCCGCTGCGGGATTGGGGAACTGCTGATCCCCGAGAACGAGCCCGGTTCCAGCATCATGCCTGGCAAGGTAAATCCCACCCAGTGCGAGGCGCTGACCATGGTGGCGGTGCAGGTGATGGGCAACGACGCGGCGGTTGGTTTCGCGGGCGCGTCCGGGAATTTCCAACTCAACGTGTACAAGCCCGTGATCATTTATAACGTGTTGCAGTCGATCCGGCTTTTGGCGGATGCCAGTGTCAGCTTCAATGAGCATTGCGCGATTGGGATCGAGCCGAATGAGGGGAATATCAAGCAGAATCTGAATCGTTCCCTGATGCTGGTTACCTCGCTCAACACCCATATCGGGTATGAAAAAGCGGCCGCGATCGCGAAAAAAGCGCACAAAGAAAACAAAACCCTGAAAGAAGCGGCGATCGAACTGGAGTATCTGACCGAAGCGGAATTCGATCAGATTGTTCGGCCTGAAAAAATGATTGGGCCCAAAGACTAAGGTCCAATCCGCGGGGACATCGGCCGCGGTCTTGAACTGATAAAAAAAGCCGGAACAGGATTGCTTCTGTTCCGGCTTTTGTTTTATTTCTTGGCGAAGGGCTTATTTCACCATGGGAGCGAACAGCCGGGTGGAAACCGGGGCGGGACCCATGATGGGCAGCAGGTAGTTGCGGAAGGCCTCGGTGACATCGTTGCCTTCGGCGTTGATGAATTCGTCGGCCATGTGCTTGGTTTTGGCGGCGATTTCATCCAAGTTGACGAGGTCGTATTCCACGGCGTAGTTGCCGACGCGTTTGATGACCACGGACCCATCGACATTGTGCCAGGCGGCATACTGAACGGCTTTTTCGCCCACTTCGCGCGCTTCGCGCTGGTCGATGGGGGAGACGCAGCCGAGGAAGGAGCGTTGGGGATAGCCGAGGGTATCGGCGCGAACCCGCTTGATCTTCAGTTCGTTCTTGACCAGTTCGGCCAGGACATCGCCCAGGGCGCCGGTGCCGGAGAGCTGCACGTTGCCGTGCGCGTCTTTTTCGGCGGACCCTTTGACGGAGACGATCAGTGGCACTTCCTTGCCTTTTTCGTCTTTTTCTGCCCAAATTCCTTCGGAGGCGGCGATGATGCAGCGGCCCAGTTTTTTGTAGATGGAATCGACATCCTGCAAGAATTTATCCTTGTTGAACTGCCGTTCGGGGACATAGACGAGGTGCGGCCCATCATCGGGGAAGCAGCGGTAGCCCGCGGAGGCAGCGGTGAGGAAGCCGGCATGGCGGCCCATGACCACGGCGATATAGACCCCGGGCAGGGCGCGGTTATCCAGGTTTACCCCGGCGAACGCCTGGGCGACATACTTCGCGGCCGAGGGGAAACCGGGGGTATGGTCGTTAATGACCAGGTCGTTATCGACGGTTTTGGGGATGTGCACGCAGCGGCATTCGTAGCCTTCGCTGTTGGCGAACTGGTTGACGATGCGGCAGGTATCGGAGGAGTCGTTGCCGCCGATGTAGAAGAAATAGCGGATTTCGTGTTTTTTGAAGACTTCGAAGATCTTTTTGCAGTACTCGGCATCCGGTTTGTCCCGGGTTGAACCGAGGGCCGAAGCGGGAGTTTGCGCAACGCATTCCAGGTTGTGGGTGGTGGCTTGGCTGAGATCGAGGAATTGTTCGTTGACAATCCCGCTCACACCGTGCATTGCCCCGTAAACGTTGGTGATCTGCGCGAATTTACGGCATTCCAGCGCGGCGCCGACCAAACTTTGGTTGATGACCGCGGTAGGGCCGCCCCCTTGGGCAATGACTGCTTTACCGATTAATGTTGCCATGTAAGAGTTCCTCCATTGGGATAAACGGTGTTGTTCTTTACACCGGTGAATACGGCCTATAGCTTAAAATCCAGCGTATTATAATCAAGTTCCGCGTGGTTTCGGAGAGGCATAAATAGAGAACAGGTCAGGAGCGTTCTTGAAATGTGAAGTCCGCGACCATCGTAAGGGTAAAGATCAAACTGAAGGAGAGTGAATCGATGCAAAAAGAGATCACCGTATTGTGGGGATCGTTTCTGGCGGCACCGCTGATCTATATTGGGATCAGCACCTTCCTGGCACAACAGATGCAGCCGATAGGATCGGTGTTTATGCCCCTATTGATCGGGCTGGGGTGCGTATCTTTGGGGCTGGCTGTTGTTTCAGTGTTTCTGCGGTTGCGCCTGGTGCTGGAACCCCTGCAGAAGGGGTTGGAGAAGAAGGCAAGCGCTGATGGAGTTAATCCAATCCGGACCCCGTTAATTATTACCTGGGCGTTGGTCGAGACGATTGCGGTTTTTGGTCTGATCCTGGCGATCCTCGGAGCCAAGATGGTCTACTGTCTGCCGTTTTGCGGCGTGAGTTTTTTCCTGTTTTTCTTTCATCACCCGTTTATTTTTCACCGCCACTAATTTGATAATGAAAAAAAGGGCTGGATGACCAGCCCTTTTTTGGGGGGGACAGGGTTCGACCCGGGGCGCGGATTGAGTCGGATCCCACGATTTCGGATACCCTGGGGAGAATTGGATCGAAAAAAGCGTTATTCGTGGCTTTGGTGGAATTTCTGTAGACAATGTGTTTTAAGTGTATTATATTA
>JAVFAP010000232.1:0-6663 GCA_034002445.1 bacterium
AACCGCGATCGGATCGTACTTTTTGTTTCAAGAAGTCTTCAGTCTCGGGCAGTGGCTGTCCGGAGTCTTGATTCTCCTCGGGGCCGGCATGCTCCTTTATTCGCAGCATGTCTTCTTCCAGGAGCGCATCCCCTGACACACGGCCCCACCACCAGAAAACTCCCCTCCCTTCGGAGGGAAGTTTTCGTTCGGTTTCATGGAGTGGGGATTATTCTCCTGGATAGGGAGAATGAGGTAACGATTGAACTTCCCGCCGCCGCCAATCCCGTTGCCCTTTGATTGATTTGAGATGAAAGTGGTTCACCATTTCCTGCATGGCTTGCGCCTGGGCGGAGAGTTCTTGGCTGGCGGAAGCGGATTGTTCGCTTGTGGCGGAATTCTGCTGGGTTATTTGATCCAGCCGCGTGAGCGCGGCCCGAATCTGCTCCGCGCCATGCGACTGCTCTTCACAGGATGCTGCAATCTCTTGCACTTTCTGCGCCGCGTCCTGAATCATGGGCACAACATTCTGAATCAGTTGCCCCGCCGATTCCGCTCGTTTTACACTGTCACTAGCCAAGGTGCTGATTTCCCCCGCGGCCACTTGGGCGCGTTCCGCCAGTTTACGCACTTCGACCGCGACCACGGCAAACCCTTTCCCCATCTCGCCAGCCCGCGCGGCTTCGATCGCTGCATTGAGGGCCAAGAGATTGGTCTGATCGGCAATGTCGTTGACGATGGAAATTTGATCTGCGATCCGTCGCATGGCTGCGACCGTATCCAATACAGCATTACCGCCCGCCTTCGCTTCCTTCGCGGCGGTCAATGTCGTTTGATTGGTCTGATTGGCATTCGATGCATTTTGCTCGATCGAGGAGGATAACTCCTCGATGGCCGCCGCCGTTTCTTCCAAATTCGAAGTTTGTTCGGTCGCGGCGCGGGCCAGGTTCTGGGACGCGGCAGAGAGTTCTTCCGAACTCGTCGCCACCTGATCGGAAGCCCCACGAATGCCGGCAATCACGTCATTCAAATTATCCGCCATCGCATTCAAGGCCGAGGCCAAATTGCCAATTTCATCACGTTGTTCCAGTTGAATCGTGCGCGTTAAATCGCCCGTGGCCACTGCTTCCGCTAATCCCAAACTTTGATTCAAGGGAAGCACAATCCCCCGCACCAGGTGAATGGAGAACGCGATAATCAACACCAAAAGAAAAAGACATATCCCGATTCCCCACGCCAAATTCACCTGATGATGCGATGTCAGTGTTTCATGCAATTGGGCCACTTCTAAATCCACATTATCGATATACACCCCCGCCCCGATCAGGATGTCTGTCCCCGGAATCGTGCGGATATAGCTCAGTTTGGGTTGAACCCCTTCTCCCGGCTTCTCAAAATAATATTTCACGAAACCATGCCCTGTGGATTTCGCCAGTTGAATGAATTCTTCGATAAACCGGATTCCCTTGACATCCGTCAAGCCATATAGATTCTCCCCATTCTGGCTTTTATTGATGGGCACATTGATCCGTACCCCTTCAAAATCGTATGAGAAAATGTATCCGGAGAGGTCATCATAGAACCGCAAGGGGTCGGTTTCTTTTTCCACAATCGAAAACTGTTCTTGTTTACTGGTAACATTTTTGAGTTTCTGTTCCAAGGCCAGCGCAACGACATCCACCACCGATTTCAAGGTCACTTCGTGACTTTCCATCAATTTCTCTTCCATCTTTGGAAGAACAATCGAATTAAGCATGCTCGATTGCATCGAGATATTCAAAAACTCCAGACAAAGCAAACAAACGAAAAAAAGACCAATCAACAGAAAAAAGCGATACCGCAGTTTCCAATTCTTTAAACTCCCCATGTGCTTCTCCTTCTCACCCAAGAATTGTTGTTCGGGCAATCATACCGGATGGAATCGATCCTTCCTAGAGAAAAATTTCATAATCCAAGTTCGAAAACCCAATTTTTTCCACCTGGTAAAGGACTCGATAATCATAGGCACGCAATGACTGTATGGCGCTGAGTCCCAAGACCGGGGATGGTTTGTTCGATCTGGTCGCCAGGCTGGAGGTAGCGTGGGGGTTTCTTCCCTGCCCCAACCCCTGGCGGGGTTCCGGTGCTGATAATATCGCCGGGTTTGAGCGTCATGAACTGGCTAATATAACTGAGCAAAAACGGCACCTTGAAAATCATGCTGCTTGTGTTGCCATTTTGCAAGATCTCGCCATTCACTTTGGTAACCATGCTGAGATTGTAGACATCGGGCAGTTCTTCGGGCGTGGCGATATACGGCCCCAGGGGCGCGAAGGTGTCGTGGCTTTTTCCCTTCACCCACTGGCCGTCACGGTGCTTTTGGAAAAAGCGCTCGCTGAGATCGTTCATCAGGGCGTAGCCGGCAACATACTCCAGGGCGTTTTCTTCGGCAATATTTTTGGCTTCTTTGCCAACGATAAAGGCCAGTTCCACTTCCCAATCCAGGTGGGAGGCCCCCCGGGGGTTTTCAATCGGGTCGAAGGGGCCGCTGAGGGCCGAGACCGCCTTGGTAAAGAGTACCGGTTCGTTGGGGATGGGGTCGTTCAGTTCCTTGCAATGATCGAGAAAATTGAGCCCCACACAAATGATCTTGCTAGGGTCGGCGATGGGGGAACCCAAGCGGACCGATTCCGGAATCCGGGGAACCAAATCCTTATATTCCGGCAGCCACGCCCGCAGCCGTTCCAGCCCCCCTGTTTCCAAGCATTCGCGGTTGAAATCGGGGATACAGGAAGAGACATCGATGACCGAGCCATCCTCCATCAGCACGCCGGGTAATTCTTTGTTTATTTCACCAAAACGAACCAGTTTCATACGCTTCCCTCATGTTCTATTCTTGGTTCTCCCTGAAACGGGAATAGAATGGATTGTACACGGTTTTGGGTGTAAAAAAGAGAACAATGTCATCAAATCCGCAGACCAACCCGTGAAGTTTTTCAATCCAGGAATGCAGGGCCATGCGCAAACAGAAGAACAAAACCATCCAGAAATTAATGGACCTGGGCGTCCCCAAAGCCTTGGCTTTCCGTGCCTATTACGCCTATGGGGAAGAAGCGGTCACGGCGGTGAAATGCGATCCCTACCAGCTGGTTCAGGGAGAGAACCGGGCCGCCTGGCAAGAGATCGATCAACTAGCCTGCACGTTGGGTTTTGCCGGAACCAGCCCAGAGCGGTATGATGGCGCGTTTCGTTTTGTCCTAGGATCCAGTACCAATGAGGGGCATGTCTTTCTGCCGCAACTGGAACTCTTCAAACAAGTATCACGCCTGATTGGGATCGAGGACGAATCCGCCTACTACGAAACCTTGGATCGGCTGCAAGAGGATGACCAGGTTGTCATTCCCGCCAGCCAAACATCAGATGAACGGGCGGTGTATTTGCAGCGGTTATATCAAGCGGAACGGCAGACCGCGCGGTTTTTACACCGGTCTTACCACGCCGCCTCGCCCTTGGCGTTGCAAGCCCCATCGGACACGGAGATGGAGAAAATTGAAAGCGAGCTGGGTATTACCCTGGCGCCCGCGCAGCGCGAAGCGATCGCTTCCTCCCTGACCCACAAAATCGTGATTCTCACCGGTGGGCCGGGAACGGGGAAAACAACAATTATTAAGGGGGTAATCCGTCTGTGGCATAAAAAAAAGGCGCGGATTCTGCTAGCGGCGCCGACCGGCCGAGCGGCAAAACGGCTGGCGGAAAGCACGGGCAAATCCGCCAAGACCATCCATCGCTTACTGGAATACCGCCTTGATACCCATGCGTTTGGCCGCGACGGTACGCATCCGCTCAAGGCAGATCTGCTGGTGGTGGATGAATCATCCATGATCGATATCGAGTTGATGGCCTGTTTATTGGACGCGCTACCGCTCAGCTGCCATTTGGTTTTTGTGGGAGATGTCAATCAGCTGCCCGCGGTGGGGCCGGGGTATGTCTTGCATGATCTGATCCAGAGCGGGCAGTTCAAAACCATCTGCCTAACGGAGATTTACCGGCAAGCCGCTGGGAGCCTCATTTCACTCAACGCGCAGAGAATCAACCAGGGAGAGTATCCCGAAATCACCGGCTTAGGTGTCGAGCAGGGGCAGGATTTTTATTTTATAGAACGCTCCACCCCTTTGAAGGTGCGGGAAGCGATGCTGGAGATGATTTTGGAGCGGATCCCCAAACAGTTTGGTTTCGATCCCAAAACCGAAATCCAAGTGCTCTGCCCCATGATCAAGTACGATTTGGGGGTGGAGAAAATGAACGAGACCTTGCAAGCGCAGATCAATCCATCGTCGCATCCATTCAACGCCCCGTTCTACGCCGTTTCCATTGGAGATAAAGTGATGCAAACCCGCAACGACTACAATAAAGAAGTCTTCAACGGCGACATGGGGTTTGTAACCGATATCGACCCCAAGGGGATGACGCTGGTTATCGATTTTGAAGGAAGAGAAATCCCGTACACATGGAACGAGTTGGAGGACACCACCCTGGCCTATGCCATCACGGTGCATAAATCGCAGGGCAGCGAGTACCCGGCAGTGGTGATCCCGGTTTCGCGGCAGCACTACCCCATGCTGCAACGCAACCTCTTGTATACCGCGGTCAGCCGGGGGAAAAAACTGGTTGTGCTGGTGGGGAGTTGGAGCGCGTTGCAAACCGCCGTCAACAATAACCGCATTAGCCGGCGCAATACGGGCTTAAAACAGATGCTGCAGGATTTTTTCCAAAACAGGGGGGGGAAGTAAAAGGAAGGGATGGAATTGCTTTGAAACGCTTCTAATGGCTTCCTTTTGTCGTGAAAGTGACTTATTTTGTAAGATCAGAATGGGCAGGATCCAAACCAATTCGATTGAGACCGATCCCGTCTACGTGAATGGCAATCCCTTTGTGGAAAGGAAAGGCACATGAACAAATTAACACCAACCCGCCGGACATTTATGAAAGCCGCGGGCGCTGTGGCGATCGCGCCGATGATTGTTCCCAGCACCGTTTTTGGGCAAACCGCCCCCAGTGACAAGGTCATCATTGGGATGATCGGGGTGGGTACACGGGGAGACGATCTGCTCTCCAACACTTTGCGCAAGGATGGGCTGCGGTTTGCCGCGCTGGCAGATTGTGACCGCGACTACTAGCTGCGGATGCGGATGAAGATGGAAGATTATTACGAGATCGACCGGCAACTCCCCAGTCGAAACGAGGGGTACAGCCTGATGCCGGCGAAACAGCCGGAAGGGGCTATTGACGCCTATAACGATTACCGCCGCATCCTGGACCGCAAGGATATCGATGCCGTCATCGCGGCGGTGCCGGATCATTGGCACGCCAAGATTTATATCGACGCGATGGACGCGGGCAAGGATGTGTATGGCGAAAAGCCGATCGCCCTGACGATCAACCAAGGCCGCGCGATCGCCCGCAAGCAGGCGGAGACCGGGAGAGTGTTCCAGACCGGAAGCCAGCAACGCTCGGACGCGCTATTCCGCAAGGCGTGCGAATATATCCGTAACGGGATGCTGGGGAAAATCAAGCATGTGGATATCGGTGTCGGCGGCAGCGGCCGAGCGGACGCCATCCCCGACAGTCCTGCGCCCTGCGAACTCGATTGGGATCTGTGGCTGGGGGCAGCCCCGAAAGTGCCATACAACACACAGCGCTGCCACTACAATTTCCGCTGGTTCTTTGATTATTCCGGCGGCCAAGTGACCGACTGGGGCGCGCACCATTGCGATATCACCCAGTGGGCGCTGGGGATGGATGAAACCGGCCCGCGCTATGTCGAGGGCTGGGGCAAAACCCAGCAACCCAATTATTATGAAACCTTCACCGATTTCGAGTTCACCTTCACCTATGCCAACGGGATCACGGCCAAACTCTTCAGCGGTGAAAACATGGTTACGTTCCATGGCGAAAAAGGAACGCTGAAGGTCAACCGGGGCTTCTTGGAAAGCAATCCGAAGGATCTGATGGATCAGCCCCTGCCCAGTGACGCCGTCCGCCTCTATGTCAGCGATGATCATATGCAAAACTGGCTGGACTGCATTAAGACCCGCAAGCCGACCATCTGCCCGGCGGAAGTGGGCCACCGGTCCTTGACCCTGCCCCATATCGCCAATATTTGCGGGAAAGTCGGCCGCAAGTTGGAATGGGATCCCGTCAAGGAAACGTTTGTCAACGATAACGAAGCCAACCAACACCTGGACCGGGAAGCCCGTGCACCGTATCACTACCTGGCTGGGGTATAAGACTTCGATCAACCCATCATGGAACCAGAATGGGGTGCGGCAACGCACCCCGTTTTCTTTTTTGCACTTATTGCTTGACTTCACCTGGGGGGTATGGATAATCGGCGAGAGTCTTCACTCCGAGAAAACGAGTTTTCACCCTTTTCTCTCATTCCACCCAATGGAGTCTACCACGCCAATGCGTTCCAAACTCATCTATCTTTTTTTGCTTGTCCTTTGTTGTTTTTCCTCCATCCCCGGCTCCTGTGAACCAGCCGTGGATGCGCACTTTGTGCAGCCACCGCAAGAAGCTCAGCCCTGGGTGTACTGGTTCTGGCTGAATGGCAACATTACCCGCGAAGGCATCACCGCCGATCTGGAAGCGATGAAACGCGTTGGCGTTGGCGGGGTATTGATCATGGAAGTAGACCAAGGCGCG
>JAVFAP010000233.1:0-6655 GCA_034002445.1 bacterium
CGATATTTTTCACTAGTGGCTCAACGATCCTGTTTTTATCCAAGACCTCTATGCGCCGTTCCTCCGGCGGTTGGAGCGGTGGGCGGATGAGGGGGTTTTGTTGTATTTTTTGGAAGGAAACCGGGATTTCCTAGCCAGTCATTATCTGGATACCCTGCCTTGGATCGATGTCTTGATCAATCCCTCCATCATCGATGTCGCGGGCCGAACTGTCTATATCGGGCATGGGGATGAACTGTGCTGGAATGATTGGCCTTACCAGATGTACAAGACCTTTATCCGTTCGGCCTGGATGCGCTTTGCCGCCGATCATGTCTCCGGACCGGTGCGAAAACGGGTGGTGCAGGCGATGGCAAAGGCCAGTAGCCGCATCGTGGCGGGGAAAAAGCCCGCAATGCTTGCCGTGCCTGACAAAGCTTACCAGCAGGTCATCGAGTCGGGAGTCCAGGCGATTATCCACGGCCATTTGCATCAAACATACCGCTCCACTATCACCACCAGCACCGGTGTTGGCGAAATTTACGCGTTTGGCTGGCAAGATAACCAGCGCAATCTGATTTATTTTAACCATGAATCCCCGCGAATTTCTCCTGCCAAGGCCTCTTGTTGAATTTGTGGGCTCCCTGCTGGCTGTTTGGCAGGCACCGAGTTTTCATTGCTTCTTTCCTCTCCAGAGATTCATTTTCTTTTTCTATTTCTACATTTTTTCAAAAAAGACATTGTTCTTTTATTCAATTCTATCTATGATGTTCAGTTAATCGTTTGCCAAGTGTGCGAATTGAAGCATGAAACGCGAATGCCGATCGGGAAGGATGAAGCCGGTTCCACCCATCGTTCCATGGCGCCCAACCGTTTTTTCCTGCATGGATCCATTCAGTCCGGTCGGCTCTTGCATCTTCGTTGGTACAGAAAGAGAGAAGACTATGCCTCTGCGAGCTAAAATTTTGGAGACACTCAGCCGGGATGCGCGGCTGACTCCCAAGGAAATCTCCGTAATGATCGATGAAGAGGAAACAGAGGTTGCGGAGCAAATTCGAAAATTAGAGAAGGAAGGGGTCATCTTAGGGTATAAAACGATCATCAACCCAGAGCGGACCAAGGAAGATACCGTGTCATGCCTGATCGAAGTCTCGGTCCAGCCTGAACGGGGCTTTGGCTTTGACAAGATCGCGGAGCGCATCTATCGCTTCCCCGAAGTGCAATCGGTCTACCTGGTCTCTGGAGGCTATGACCTGCTGGTGTTGGTCGAAGGCACTTCCATGAAGACAATCGCCAATTTCGTGATTGAAAAATTATCCACCCTTCCCAACGTCCGATCGACCGCGTCCCATATTTTGCTGAAGAAATACAAAGAAATGGGTACGATTTTAGTGGACTATACCGAACGGGAACGCATGCCCGTCAGCCCATAATCAAATATACAGGATAGGCGTATGACTCCTCAGCCCTTATCGATGCTTGACACCAAAAAAAGCCGGTTGAATCCACGGGTCGCTCATATTCCCCCTTCGGGGATCCGAGCGTTTTTTGATCTGGTTTCCGCCCGCGAGGACGTGATTTCTCTCGGTGTGGGGGAACCGGATTTTGCCACCCCGTGGCATATCTGTGAAGCGGGGATCCATTCCCTGGAGGTTGGACAGACCTGCTACACCTCCAACAGTGGGATGCTGGAGCTTCGGGAAGCCGCCGCCGCACATATCGAAAAATTCCATGGTGGGAAATTCTGTCCCCAATCGGAAATGCTGGTGACCGTCGGGGGGAGTGAAGCCATCGATTTGGCCATGCGGGCGATCCTGCAACCCCACGAAGAGGTCTTGATTCCCGAACCTTGTTTTGTCGCGTACAAACCCTTGACCGTCCTGGCGGGCGGCACTCCCGTTCCCATCCCGACCTTTCAGGACAATGGATTTCTCCCCAGTATCGAGGATTTGGAAAAAGCCCTTACCCCCGCGACCAAGGCGATATTGCTGAATTACCCCAACAATCCCACGGGAGCAGTGATTTCCAAGGAACTGCTGGAGGCGATTGCGGAATTCGCGTTGCGCCATGATCTGATTATTATCAGTGACGAAATCTATTTGCTTTTAAGTTATGAGGGCCGTTCCCCTTCGTTCGCCGAGATTCCCGAACTGCACGATCACCTCATCATGATCATGGGCTTTTCTAAAGCATGGGCGATGACGGGCTGGCGCTTGGGGATCGCTGCGGGACCATACGATCTCATCGCGGGGATGACCAAAATTCATCAGTACTCGATCATGTGCGCCCCTACCTTTTCGCAGGTCGCGGCCTTGGAGGCGTTGCGTCATGGCGATGATGAAGTACGGCACATGCAAAAAGAATATGACGCCCGCCGTCGCTTGATCTGCCATCATTTCAATCGCATGGGTCTGACCACCCATGTCCCCAAGGGGGCGTTCTATGTCTTTCCCAATATCCAATCCACGGGATTGACCTCCCAGGCTTTCGCCGAGCAATTGTTGGAGAAAGAAAACGTCGCGGTGGTCCCCGGGCCCGCTTTTGGGGATTGTGGGGAAGGCTATGTTCGCTGCTCCTACGCAACATCGCTGGAAGATATCCGCGAGGCGCTGGAACGGATCGAGCGTTTTGTCAAGCAAATTTGATCTGAAAGAAATGCATCATCTCATTCTCGTCCCGCTGGAGAGATGAGAGCAACGCATGACAAACGTCGGGATCGTACACGGTCCCGGCGTTTTCTGCAAAATGATCCATGATTTGATTCACGGTCCAGGCGGGTTTATAGCACCGCTCGGTGGCGAGGGCGTCAAACACTTCGGTTACCGCCAAGAGCCGACTGTTGAGATGAATCTCGCCGTCTCGCAAGCCCTTGGGGTAGCCTTGGCCGTCCAGGCGCTCATGATGCTCAAATACATACCGGCTTACATCCTTGAGATAGGGGATGGGAGACAGAATTTTATAGCCGATATACACATGATCCTTCATGATTTCGTATTCGGCGGGACTCAGTTTCTCTTTTTTTAGAAGAATCGAGTCTGGCACACCGATTTTGCCGATATCATGCAACAAACCCGCCAGGCGAAGGGTTTCAAAATGTTCCGTGCCGATGCCCAGTTGCCGCGCCAGAAAGAGCATGATTTCTCCCACGCGCTGGCCATGGCCTTGGGTGTACGGATCCCGGGCTTCCAGTGCGAGCGATAGGGATTGAACGGAGTGGAACAGAAAATCCTGGAGTTCTTGCGTGCGGCTTTGCACTTGCTCTTCCAGGTATTGCTGATATGAGCGGTTATCCAGGGTCATCTGCCGGAATTGCAACGCGCGCTGTAGAGTAAGGCGGACCATGTCCAGGTTAAAAGGCTTGATCAAATAATCATACGCCCCCAACCGTAACGCGTCCAGCGTGTTATCGATGGTGGGGTGCCCCGTCATCAGGATAAAGGGCGTATCGGGATTGTTTTGCAAGACAAGGTTGAGCAGATCATGCCCGGTCAAATCGGGCATGTAGACATCGCTGAGAATGGTATCGAATTCAGTCTTCGTTATCCATTCCGCTGCTTCAATGGCGCTGCTGGTGCAGGTGCAGCGAGCACCCAAGGATTTTAGAAATTCCTGCAGGATCTCGCCGATGATGCGTTCATCATCCACGATCAAGATATGCGATTGGGGAAAGAGATCCATTCCTTCCATCCTTCCGCCTTGCGGGAAAAAGGATCTGTTTTTATGCATCCGCATGGTTATCCTTGGATCTGGAGTGGGACCTCACGAAATCTTGCAGTTATCATATTGTCTTATTTGATTATTGCAAGGAGGTATTGGTTGACAGGATCGAATCTGTTTTTTACCATTAAAGGGGCATTGGAGGGGATTGGATATGCGGTGAGAAGCCTGGTCTTCCCCCCTTCCGTTGTTCTGTTGAAACGATGGGACTCGCGAGTTTTCCCAAAACGCCTCACGCCAGATTTGAGGTGCTTAGAAAGGTTTTATTCAGCATGTTTGAAGGTTCCGCTGTAGCGTTAATCACTCCGTTTAGGGACGATAAAATCGATTTTAAAGCGTTGGAGCAGCTGATCGATTTTCATTGCAAAGCCGAGACCGAATGTGTTTTGGTCTGTGGAACAACGGGGGAATCTGCCACACTCAGCCATGAGGAACACAAGGCACTGATTCGATTCTGCGCTGACTATATTCGGGATAAGCGCGGTTCTAACCCCTATCCTCTCTTGATGGCGGGGACAGGGAGCAATAATACCCGTGAAGCCATGGAGTTGACGGAGAGCGCCAAACTGTATGGTGCGGATTGCGCGCTGTTGATTTCCCCCTATTACAACAAACCAACCCAAGGGGGGCTTTTGGCCCATTTTCGCGCGATCGCGCGGGCGGTGGATATTCCGCAAATCCCTTACAATATTCAAAGCCGGACAGGTGTGAATATCGAAGTGGATACCCTGGTGGAGTTATCGCAAGAAAAAAACATTATCGGGGTGAAGGAAGCCAGCGGAAACCTGGCGCAAATCTCGGAAATCATCCGTCGGACGGATGAGTCGTTCCTGGTTTGGTCTGGGGATGATGGTTTGACGCTGCCCATCTTGGCACTGGGGGGCAAAGGTGTGATTTCTGTCTCGGCGAACATTATCCCGACCGATGTTCGGGCCCTGGTTCATGCCTTCCTGCAGGGGAATGCCGCCGAGGCGCTGCGGCTGCACCAGAAGATGGCAATTTTGAACAAAGTTTTATTTATCGAGACCAATCCCATTCCGGTCAAAACGGCTGTCAATCTTTTGAGTGCCGCCCCAGACTATGGTCTCCCCCACTGCGGTGATCTGCGTTTGCCCATGACCCCTATGGGGCTGGCAAACCAAGAGATCCTCAAAAAGGCCTTGGCGGATTACGGCCTGCCGGTTTGATCCACCCATCCCGGCGATATTCGATTCTTTGAAACGATGGTCTAGCATGATCTCAAGCCGTGTTTGTTTTTTGTTCTCTTGGTCCCCAAGCCCCGTTTCCCTTTGCCTGGGATTCGGGGTTCTTTTCTTTGTCTGGTCTTGTGGACCGCTGTTTGGTTTCGCTCAGCCCCAAGAGAAGGGGGCACTTGATATCTTGAGCCCCCAAGAATTGATTGAAATTCGCTCCTTCCTCCTCTCCGGCAACGTGGATTTTGAACAACGGCTGGATTTTGCCAAAACATCTATCAGCCTGTTGGAAAAAATGAATCGCAGCAGCGAGTCCCGCAGTCTATGTCTGGCGTTTTATTCGACCATCGCACCATTACTGACCCAGGACGAGACGGTGGTTCAACTCGATAGCCAGGATTCTGCCCTTATCCAATTGGTGGAGCAGGGGAATCGGCAGAAGGCGGTTGAAACCTATCAGATTCTGATCAGTCAGAATCCCGAGGCGGAATGGCCCCCCTTTTTGTGTGTCCTGGCACTCAAAGCCGATGATATGGTGACTGCGTATAAAGCGTTTTTAGCGGATTTGGCGAACCGGAAATTAACGGCCTACGCCAATTATCTGTTGGGGATTTTAATGGCGCGGGAGAAACGGTTTGTGGAGGCAGAACGCTTGCTGGAACTCTCGCGGGATAAATTAGGGCATTCCAAACTGGAACAATGGCTGGCGACGGACCTCGTGAAGGTTTCACTGGTTCTTCGTAATATGGAGAAGGCGGAGGCCTTGGTTAAAAAATGGCTGGAAAAAAATCCCAACGATCCGCATTTTATCAATTTGTGGATGTATTGTTTGATTGAGCAGAACAAGAAAGATATCGCCCGCCAAAAATTAGCCCAAGTCATTCCTTTGCTGGTCGCCGATCCTTACCTTTTGGCGGAGACCGCGAATTTGGCTCTCAAACTGAATGAGTATAACAAAGGCGCCGCGATTCTGGAAAAATATGAGGATCAAATTGAACCCAACCATGATTTTTATAAAACCTTTTCCTTGATCCGGAAATCGCAAGGGCGTATGGCGGAAGCCCAAACTTATGCGGCAAAGGCGGATCAGATTGAAGATGCGCGGGTTGATGTTTCAAAAGGCACCTTTCCCGGGGATGTTTCCACCGAACAACTGCGCCGTTTGATCCAAGCCCAATGGGAAAAGCGGAGATCGGAAATTGCGGGGATCGAAGTGGCGAATACCTTGGATCGAGTCTATCTCTATCTCCTAAGCCGGGATTCTCAAAGCGCGGTCGAAGAGTTGAAAAAACTCACCCATCAGCAAAACAATTATGCCAATGCACAATTTCTTTTAGCCTCCATCCAACGGCGGATTGGCAAACTGGCGGAGGCGGTACAAACGCTGGAAGCGCTGCGGAAAAACCGGCCCCAGTACCGTTCGTATGAAATTCTGTCTCTGTTGGCTGATTTCTATGTCCGCCTCAATGATCTGGCCCAGGCGGAGAATCTGTATCAACAACTGGAGCGTCAATTCCCCCAGTCCTACCAGGCAGGCATCGCCCGGAATTATTTGCAGACGGCTAGCTGGAACGAAGACCATCTGATTTATCCAATCCATGTTTCAACTTTGATGTCCCGCTACAGCCAGTATGACGCCCCCTTTCTTCTCTCGGAAATTACCAATTACTGGGAGCGTTCTCGGGTGAAATTCGCGAACATCAGTACGCTTCTGGGGGTTTCTCCCCGCCGAGGTCTGGATTTTGATGAATTTGTCTCCGCCCTGG
>JAVFAP010000234.1:0-6611 GCA_034002445.1 bacterium
CTTTTCAACTCTTTCATGTTTGGGTCTTCTGATTTACCCATGCCATCGAGAAAACGATCAATTTTATTTTCAAGCATATTGGTATATTTCAACTTAAATTCTTCCAACATTTTTCTTGCGGTCTCAGATTCTTCCATGGTATACACGGGGAGACCAATCCGCTTCCTCTGCGTTGTTTTATAAACGTATTCTAACGCCAGCAATTCACCCATAATCCGGTCTACATATGCGCCATCCGTATACAGATTACGCAAAGAAAAATTAATTATGGAATTTTTGTTTTTTTTAATATCAACAATGCTTTGCCTGTCACCCCATTCGTTCAGTTTGGATACGAATCCTTCGGAAAACTCTTCTGGCTTGTAAACATCAAATTCCGATGCGTACGCATGGAACGCATCTTGGAAAATTTTCTGAATTGTGATTTGATCGATATCACTAAAACCGATCGCACTGCCACAAAGCAAATAAAAAAATACGGAAAACGGAAACAATAATATTTTTTTCATCATTTTAATACCTTTTTTCATTGTTTGAATATAATTCATGCTTCTTTCATGTCGCTATTGAATCTTGATGTGCTACATGGCTTTACCCTATTTGCAATTCATTCATCTTGTATTGCTGTTTAATGATAGTACCACAAGGATATGTGTATGGTTTTTTATCCTCCCTTCCTTCATCATGGTATCACGTGTTTTCGGTATCCACGCATTTCCGATACGCCATGGGGCAGGCGGCGATGTGATAGACCTTGGCCTTCGGGAGGTGCACATTTTGTAGAAAAATTTTCTGGAGTTTTCCCGGCAGGCGTTCCCGCATCGCATACGCCACACCCATCTCGGATGGCGTTTGATCCGTCTTCTTCATCCAAAGCCAGATCTTAAAAATGTGTCCACACCTCCTGACTCAGTACATGTGATCTGTACTACACTCCATGTGTGGTACGTTGCTTCTGCGCAAAAAAATAATGCAATTTCATTCTACTATTTTTAAATTCTATAATTGAATATAGCGAAGGGGGGGGGCTTGTCAACAGGTTTATTCTGGAAATCCCCACTTTTTTTGCAAATGGTCAATTTACTTTCCCCGTAGATCGTGGGAAGTGGATCCGGGGGCCGTGAGTGGTGGGGGAATTTTTCTTGGAAAATTGTGGGGCGTGGGGGGAGATGTTGGTTGGATCGGGGGAAGGATGCTAGTATTCTGCATCTGGATGGTCTTCGGCAATGTCGAGCATAGCCTGGGGATCGGTCATGCCATGGGTGGGTGACCAATACGGTGTGGAGAACGAACCAAGGATGGGGATTGGATTATGGAGCTGAATGTCTGGCAGGTTTTTCTTGTCGCGGTGGCGTTAGGGGCGGACGCGTTTTCGGTGGCGCTGGGGATTGGATCGGGGAAAGCGTTCCGAGGGCAATCGTTTCGGCTGGGATTTCATTTCGGTCTCTTTCAGTTTTTGATGCCGCTCATCGGGTTTTTTATCGGCAGCAACGTGGGGGGCTTTGTGGAGCAGTGGGATCATTGGATCGCCTCGGGGATTCTGGTGGTGATTGGGATGCATATGATCAAGGAAGCGATTTGGAGCGAGGCCGAGGATGATTCGATCGACCGGTCGAGGGGTTGGAACCTGGTGTCTCTTTCGGTGGCGACAAGTATCGACGCGCTGGCGGTGGGGATTGCCTTGGGGATGACGGGGATTTCGCCCTGGTGGCCGAGCTTGCTCATCGGCTTGGTGGCCGGGGTGATGACGCTGGCGGGGCTGAATTTGGGCCGACGGCTGCGGAAGATCTTT
Organism: bacterium; assembly: GCA_034002445.1. Lineage (GTDB taxonomy): Bacteria > Hinthialibacterota > Hinthialibacteria > Hinthialibacterales > Hinthialibacteraceae > JAVFAP01. Next base: position 1,793 of record JAVFAP010000234.1, read on the forward strand.
GGGCAAATCGTGGAAGTGATCGGCGGTATCTTGCTGTTTTTTATCGCGGCCAAGATGTTTGTGATGTAAGGGGTGTGGCCCGGGGTTCAAGCCGGCGCAGGTGGGGTGGGATCGCGCGAGGTGTCCGGGCAGGGCCGGCGAATCGCCGCCAAGATATCCTGGGCTTGAAGGGTGGCGTTCAATAAGGCGTTCAAACGGTGTTTTAAGGTTTCACGTAGTTGATCCTTATTGGTGTTGGCTGGGCCGAGTTTGAGGAATTCGAAGAGTTGCTGGGGGGCGGCGTATTCGATCAGGTAATCCGCCACGGGATCGGAGAAGAGGCGGGTGCGGCAGGCGTGGATTTGTTCCTCCAACTGGCGGATGGTGGCAGAATCGTGGACCTGGGCGAGGCTTTGCCGGGCGAGTTGGGCCTTGGATTGGATATGGCGGAGGATTTGTTCCCGCTGGATTTCCGCCTGGTTCGCGGAAACCTTGGCGGAGGGGGAGACCTGCTGAAACGCGCGGTCAATTAGGGCGGATCCCTGGGTGGGCATCCGCCCATATTCATTCAATACGTCCGCGAGGGGCCGGATGTGCGTGCCCTGGATTTTTGCTCCCCCTTCGGTGGCGTCGATGACGGGTTGGCTGGTTTGGCGAATATCGACCTCCAGCATGCGGAGATAGGCGAGAAAACTCTGGATGGTGGGGACGGGGGTGCCATCGACGCCATCCACCCAGTAGAGAGGCTCCTTGGATTGCCCTGCTGCGCCAAGGGGAACGTGGATGTGGGCGGGATCGTCCTGTACATACTCCACCTGTCGGTAGTTGGCGGTCGCGGGGATGTGCGTTCCCCCGGTGTGGGGATCGAGGGCCAAATCCTGTCCAATAAAAATAAGGGGAGAACAACCCCACTGCCGCGCCAGATAGAAGGCGGTGTGCGACACCATGCTCCCCTTGGGGATGGTGCCTTTGGGACCGGCTTGCTGGTTGAGCCAATGGAAGAAGGGGTGTTTGTCGGTCATGTAGGTCAGGCAGCGGGCAAAGAGGGACGGGAGTTCGGGGCGGGCTTCGGGGTCGAAGATCAGGGTGCAGGATTTGGGGTAGCGGTCGCGCTTGAAGTGGCGCAGATTGAGTTCGGTTGGATCGACGGTGACCACGAAATGAGGTGTGATTCCCCGGTCCAGCAACAGCTCCAGCGTGGTATCGGTGGCGAGCAGGAGGACGCGGTCGTGGATTTGTTCGAGTAAATGCACGTTCTTGGCCAGGGACGGGCCCGCGGCGATGATGATCGCGGGGAGCCCGCGCAGGTGGTTCTGAAGGATGGCAATCCCCGGGGATTGATAAATCGAGGGAAAGTTCTGGAAGAGGTTGCGCAGGCAGCGGGGGCCATCCTTGAATTTGGTGAACAAGCCGCTCTGGCCGGTTTGGTGGATTTCGTGCAACTGGTGTTTCAGCGTTTCGGCCGAGGTGGGGAAGGCGGCGCGAAACGAGGGGATTTCTACATAGAATAGAGGATTGGCCATGATGTCCATCAGGTGGCTCATGAAGGAGGTATAGGTTTCCTCGCGGGCGGTCCCGGCGATCAGGTGTACGGGGGGCTGGAGCAGGGGGGTGAGATCGGTGGTATGCAGGGCCAGGCGCAGGACCGTGAGAGAGGGTTCAAATACCCAAAGATTTTGCAGGCCGGGATGGGATTGCAGAATGGCCTGGGGGATGTAGCCCAAACCGCAGCCAAAGAGGGCAACGTTGCGTTTTTCCATGAGCGCGGGCAGAGAGTGGACAAAGCGCAGGGCGTCTTCGCGGGGATCTTGGGGATGATGCAGCGCATGGATGCCGTCCGGGGTTTGCAGGTGAATCGTTGCGGCACCACTGGGGGTGGGATGGATTTTTATGGGTGCATCATCGGGCTCGTGAAGGATTTTATCGGCCAAAATGGGGTTTTTTTGCTTTAAAAAGGCGAGATTGGCTTGAAAATGGCTCATAAGGGCTTGTCCTGGTTTGGGATTATCCTTCATTATATGCCAGAAACAAAACGAAATGCGATAGAAACGATGGAACATGGCAAAGAAAGGGACGCCGAGCGGGTGAAGATCGTCCAGGGGGAAAGCGCGGTTCGATAACGATGCGGATCTTGTTGTTCAATCCATGGATTACGGATTTCTCCGCTTTTGATTTGTGGACGCGGCCTCTCAATTTGCTGCGTTTCGCTTCCTCGTTGCGTCGGCATGGGGTGGAGGTGCAGCTCTTCGACTGCCTGGACCGGCATTCGCCTTTGGCAGCAGGATTAAAGACGCACAATCACCGGATGAGCGTGTTCGGGTGTGGTCATTATTATCAGGAAGAAATCCAGCCCCCACCCCTCTTATCCTTTGTTCCCCGCCGATACAAGCGTTTTGGGATCCCCAAGGATCGGGTGGAAGCGTATCTGACCACCCTGGCGCCTCCGGATTGTATTGTCGTCGCGAGCATGATGACCTACTGGTATCCGGGGGTCTTCGAAGCGATCGCGCTATTGCGGCGTCTCTTTCCTGGGGTGCCGATTCTGCTGGGGGGGATCTATGCCACGCTGTGCGGAGACCACGCGCGGGAACATGCAGGCGCGGATTTGGTGCTGACCGGGGCCCATTGGCCCGCAATCACGGCCCGTTTATTGGAGTTTCTCACTGGGCGCCGTGAAGAGGCGCAGGGGGATCATCGGCAGTGGATCGAACCCGCCTATGACCTGCTGGGAAAAACCAGCAGTTACCCGATGCTGACCTCGGTGGGCTGCCCGTTCCAGTGTACGTATTGCGCGACCCATGCCATCTGGCCCGCCTATCACGCGTATGAGACCGAGGCGGTGCTAGACAGCATGGAGCGGTTGGTGCGGGAGTATGGGGCGGAGGATATCGCGTTTTTTGATGACGCGCTGCTGATGCACAAGAAAACCCATTTTCTGCCGCTGCTAGAAGGGATTGTGCGGCGGGGCTGGCGCATCCGGCTGCATACCCCGAACGCGATTCATGTCCGTCAGGTGGATGAGGAGACCGCGGACCTGATGAAGCGAGCCGGGTTTCGCACCATTCGGCTAGCCTTGGAAACCACCCGACCTGATTGGCAGGAAGAGACAGGAGGCAAGGTGTTCAATGCGGAATATGTTTCTGCCCTGAATGCCTTGCGGCAGGCGGGGTTTACCGCCAACGAGCTGGGAACCTATATATTGTACGGCTTGCCAGGGGAGACGATGACCATGGTACGGGAAGCTTGTGAACTGGTCGTGGCGATGGGGAGTGAGATCAAGGTGGCGATGTATTCGCCGGTGCCCGGAACGCGGATGTATGAGGCGGGTGAGTATGATTTTCTGTTCGATCCACGGCGCGACCCGCTGCTGCAAAACAACTCGCTGACCCCATGGCGAAGTGGGGAAATCGCGTACACGGACTACCAAAAATTCAAACGCCTGGTGGCGGATTTGAACCAATCGCTGCGGTCCGCAGCGATTTCATTGCCGAAATGAGGGGGGGAAATGGGGGAAAAGAGGAGAAAAAGCCCTATTTATGGGGGTGAAAGGCGTTTTTTTTGAATAATTTGCTTGACTTTTCAAGAAATTTTCATAAATTACATTCAATGTAATTTTACTTTACCACAAAGGAGAAGTGATATGGCCGGCGCAAAAACAACGGCAAAGAAGCCTATGACGAAGGCGCAGCTCGTCGCTCATTTGGCTGAAAAGCTCGGTCTGACCAAAAAGCAGGTAACGGAATTCTTCGATGAGTTGGCGGATGTGGCTTACAAAGAAGCCAAAAAAGGGTTCACGCTGCCAGGATTTGGGAAACTCGTACTGGTGAAACGCAAAGCGCGGACGGGGCGGAATCCCGCGACGGGAGAGCCGATCAAAATCCCGGCGAAGACGGTTGTGAAATTCCGTGTAGCCAAATCTTGCAAGGATGCGATCATTCCAGCCAAGTAAATGAAAGCCGCTGCTTCCACTTGTGCCGGGTAACCGCTTTGGTTTTTGGTCAATCAGAAGATGAAATGAACTCCGCTCTAGCTAAGGGGCGGAGTTTTTTATTGTTTTTGAAGGGGGGGGGATGCGGTAAATTGGCATGGGGGTGATTGGTGAGGGGGAGGAATGGATGAAAAGAGGGGGAATTGGAAAAAAATATTTGGTACCGGGGTTGGGGATGAGAAAACAACATCTAGTGAAAGAATGTAATCCAAGACCCCATATGCGCGGAAAAACGAAGGGGAATGAATGTATTTATCGGAGAAATATTAAGTTACGTTGAATGTAACATGAGAAAAAAATTCAAAAAAAATGAGTTTGGGGGGTTGGTGGCTGGGTAATTCTGAATATACTCTTCAACCGTTGTCCAGAGAAAAGATGACGGGCAGCGAATCCTTCGAAAGAAGGATGGCTCTTTAGAAGATAAAGTTCGTTCTGGCGTGAAGCTAACCAGGAGGGGCGCGCTCCATACAATATATTATGGAAAGCGACACGAAATGGATGGCAAACCAGGATCTGAAAGAAAAAATAAAAAATTTTCGGAAAATCAGATCACGGGGTTGACGGCAGAGAAAAGCGAATTAGAATTTTCAACTCGTTGCCGGTAACTAAGGCGGCACAGTAAAAAGGCAAATCAAAAGTTCTTCTCATAAAAGGACTTAGATCTTTTAAAAAGCAAAGATGAGCCAGGGCAAGCAACGCTGGCGGCACGAAAAAAATAAAAAAAGTTGCAAGTTGGGGTTGACGCCTCAACGAGTCGTGCTAAAATCATCTTTCGCCCGCAGGACGAAGAAGAGGAAATGCTGCGGGGTTGAGTAGTGAGAAAGGAAGAGAGAGTTCTTTCTTGGTCTTTGA
>JAVFAP010000235.1:0-6587 GCA_034002445.1 bacterium
ATGAGGCGGCCTTCGCCGAGTACGTAGATGGCTTTTTCCTTGCGGCCGCTCTTGAGGAGGTATTCATCCACGAAGGGACGGATTTCACGTTTGGTTTTGGAGAGTTTGGCCAAGCCTTCCAGATCCAGTTCCACGTTGAAGTGGCCGGAGTTGCAGACGATGGCGCCATCCTTCATGTTTTTGAAATGTTCGGGGCGGATGACGTTGATATCACCGGTGACGGTGATGAAGACATCGCCAACCTTGGCGGCGTCGGCGATGGGCTGGACCATGAAGCCATCCATGATGGCTTCGAGGGCGCGGATGGGATCCACTTCGGTCACGATGACGTTGGCGCCCATGCCCTTGGCACGCATGGCGACGCCGCGTCCGCACCAGCCGTAGCCACAGACGACGGTGGTACTGCCCGCGAAGAGGAAATTGGTGGCGCGCATGATGCCATCCAAGGTGGATTGGCCGGTGCCGTAGCGGTTGTCGAAGAGGTGCTTGGTCATGGCTTCGTTCACGGCCACGATGGGATAGGCGAGAACCCCTTGGGCGGCCATGGCCTTGAGGCGGATGACGCCGGTGGTGGTTTCCTCGGTCCCGCCGAGCACGTTTTCGAGCAATTCGCGATGCTTGGAGTGGAGGACGTTGACGACATCGGCGCCATCATCCATCGTCATCTGGGGCTCGATGGCGAGGGCGGATTCGATGTGCTTGTAGTAGGTTTTGTTGTCCTCGCCCTTGATGGCGAAGGTGGGGATATCGAAATCGTAGGTCAGGGACGCGGCGACATCATCCTGGGTGCTGAGGGGATTGGAAGCGCAGAGGACGACATGGGCGCCACCTGCCTTGAGGGTGCGCATCAAGTTGGCGGTTTCGGTGGTGACGTGCAAGCAGGCCGCGATCCGGAAGCCTTTGAGGGGCTGGCGTTTTTCGAACTGTTCGCGGATCAGTTGCAGAACCGGCATGTGGCGGTCCGCCCACATGATCCGTTCTTTCCCCTTGGACGCGAGGCTTTTATCTTTGATGTCACAATCAGCAGCTTTACAGCGAGCCATATTTCTCTCCTTCTTATTTCAATTTATCTACGTAGTCCAGTTTTTCCCAAGGGAATTCGGGGCGGCCGAAGTGGCCATAGGCGGCGGTAGCGCGGTAGATGGGGCGGCGCAGGTTGAGGCGCTGGATGATGGCCGAGGGCCGGAGGTCGAAGACCGCGGTAACCCGCTTGGCAATCTCGTCATCGCTGAGTTTGCCAGTACCGAAGGTGTCGATATTGATCGAGACCGGCTGGGCGACGCCGATGGCGTAAGCGACTTGAATTTCGCACCGGTCCGCGAGACCCGCGGCGACGACGTTTTTGGCAACGTGGCGGGCGGCATAGGCGGCACTGCGGTCCACTTTGGATGGATCTTTTCCCGAGAAGGCTCCGCCTCCGTGACGGCCGACACCGCCGTAGGTATCGACGATGATCTTCCGCCCGGTCAGACCGCAATCACCCATGGGGCCGCCGATGACGAATTTCCCGGTGGGATTGACGTGGATTTTTGTATTGGCATGGACGAGATCGGCAGGAATGACTTTTTTGATGACTTCTTCCTGGATGGCGTCGAAGATTTCTTTTTGCGAAATGGAATCGGCATGCTGGGTGGAAACGACGATGGCGTCGATCTGTTTGATGGTATCGCCATCATAGACCACGCTGACCTGGGATTTGCCATCGGACCGCAACCAGGGCAGGGTGCCGTTTTTGCGGACGACCGAGAGTTGCTTGGTCAAGCGGTGTGCGAGGGTGATGGGCATGGGCATGAATTCTTCGGTTTCGTTAGTGGCGTAACCGTACATCATGCCTTGGTCGCCGGCGCCTTGTTCGTGGGTATCGGATTCATCCACACCCATGGCGATATCGGGAGATTGGCGGTCTAAAGAAACCAGGACGCCGCAGGTATTGCAGTCGAAGCCGTATTCGGCTTTGTTGTAGCCGATATCGTTGACAACCGAGCGGGCGATCTGGGCATATTCGATATGGGCGTTGGTGGTGATTTCGCCGGCGATCACAATCAAGCCGGTGGTAATCAAGGTTTCGCAGGCCACGCGGCCGTGGGGATCCTGCTGGTAAATCGCATCGAGGATCCCATCAGAGATCTGGTCGGCGATCTTGTCAGGATGGCCTTCCGTGACCGATTCGGACGTGATGATACGTAACTGAGACATTGTGTACCTCGCTAAAACTGTTTATTGAGTATTGGTTGAAATTTTTCAATAAATTACGAAACGAGAGATTGTACCTTACTTAAAGGAAAAAATTAATGGGCAGGGCTCGCCTTTCTTTTTGGAGAAGGCGAGAGGAGGCAGGAGAAGAGCCAACGCAAGCGGAGGTGCCCGCTTGCGTTGGGGAGAAGGGGCTTGGTTATTTCATCTCTTCGACGGTTTTTTCCAAGGTGTTGAGACGGTTGACAAACTCGGGAAGATGAGAGAGAAAATTTTGAAAATAATTGAACTGCTCTTCGTGGACGGCGGGGGCGCCCTGGATGGTGGCGTGTTCGGCGACATCCTTGCTTACCCCGGCCCCGCTTTTGACATGGGCGCTGTTGCCAATGCTGATATGACCTACCATGCCCACCCCCTGACCGATCGAAACATCCGAGCCGATTTTGCAACTTCCGCAAATGCCCACGCTATCGCCGACATGGGTATTTGTCCCGATATCGACATTGTGTCCGACCTGGACCAGGTTGCCGATCACCGCTCCTTTGCCAATCACGGTCTTGCCTAAGGTGGCGCGATCGATGGTGGAGTTGGCGCCGATTTTGACGCCATCCTCGATGACGACATAGCCAACTTGAGGCACTTTGCAGTTGATGCCGTTGGCTTCCTTGGCATAACCAAATCCATCGCTGCCGATGACCACGCCGGCTTCGAGCACGACGTGGGCGCCAATCTGGGTTTTTTCGCGCAGGATGACGGCCTGGAAGAGGGTGGAATGATCGCCAATGACGCAATCTTCGCCGATATAACAATTGGAATGGAGAGTGACGCCGTTGCCGATTTTCACGCCGTGTTCGATCACGACATTGGCATGGATGGTGACGTTATCCCCGATTTGCGCACTGGGATCGATGATGGACGTGGGATGGATGGTTTGTGTTGCTTCTTGAATCATGCTGGAACGTTCTGCTGGGACCATGGTCTGGGTTGCTGCCATTTGTTTCATGGATCGTTGTCTCCTGCTCTTTACATCTCGTCGGTAAGGAGTGTGACACACCAAATCCTTAATTTCATTTCCAGGAGAACGCCTCAATTGTACCAAGCGTGCTTCCTATCGTCCTGGAAAACCGCATAAAGATAAAGTGATATCTTTCTACAGAAAAAAATGTTTAGCCATATTTATAAACAGTTGATTGATGAACAATTTCTAACTTTTTGATTTGCTTGGGTTTATTGCTTCTTGCTCTCGTTGCCACTTTCAATACAATCACATAATTGTATGAAAATCAGTATAATATTATCTTTTTTCGTAACTTTTTGAATAGAGGCTCGCCCTTTTTTAAAAATAAATCCCTCTGAGGTATCATCATACTGAATCTCAGGGGAATGAAAAGAGCGGTAAGGGAAACTGGGTTGTGGGGGAGAGAATTTTCGTGGGGAGAGGGGGCACCCCGTGGATCAGGCATGGAAGGGGGCCAGGTACCATTGGATCAGGTCTTTGCCATAGAGAAGGCAAAGGTAGGCACCGAAGGCGAGGTAGGGGCCGAAGGGGATGTGGCCGTACTTTTCGATCTGGTTGCGCCATTTCAGGGAGACGCCGACGATGGAGCCCATGAACGAGGCCAGGAAGATGCAGAGGAGGGTGTTTTGCCAGCCCAGGAAAGCGCCCACATAGGCCATCAGTTTGACATCGCCAAAGCCCATGGCTTCTTGTTGGAAATACCAGGTGCCGATGATGCGGATGGCCCAAATGAGGCCTCCTCCCACCAGCAAGCCGATCACCCCGTCGCTCAGGGAACGGACGAGCGCGTCCTGGAAATAGGGGGTCCACTGGGCTAAAGCGGCGATAATCAGGGACAGGGGGATCAAAGGAAGAGAGAGGCGGTCGGGGATGTATTGGTAATCCCAATCGATCCCGGAGGCGACGAGCCAGACACAGGTCAGGAAGAGATAGAGAAACGCGGTCGAAGACAGGCCATAGGCCTGGACGATCCCCATGAAGAGCAGGGCGGTGAGGGCTTCGAAGAGGGGGTAGCGAAAGGGAATGCCGGTCTGGCAGTGACGGCATTTGCCCCGGAGCAAAAGGTAGGAAAGCAAGGGAATGTTGTCATACCAGGCGATGGCCTGATGGCAAACCGGGCAAGCCGAACTGGGGAACACGATAGAAATCTCGTGAGGGATGCGCACGACGCAGACATGCAAAAAACTGCCGAACACGAGGCCGAACAACCCGGCGCAGATTACAACCAACTCGGAGGGGATACTCTCGAACACCATAAAAAAAATCGCCTTACCACGGAAGATGGGTTTGAACAGGCATTCTAACCAGAGGCTGGGGCTGGCCAATGGTTTTGCCTAGGAATTATGCTATTATAAACCAAATTTTTTTAAAGATGTCCATCGGGATTTGGAAACGGAGGATCCTTTCCGCGGCCCCAGGCTGCGGAGAGATTTTAAAAGAAAGGCTGAGGATATGAACGCAACCCAGAAAGACGACTGCATCTTTTGTAAGATAGTCAGTCGGGAATTTCCTTCACGGGACAATCCGACACCGCTGGTGTACGAGGATGAACATATCGTGGCGTTCCATGATATCAACCCGCAGGCGCCCGTGCATCTCTTGGTTATCCCCAGGAAGCATATCGCCAAGATTGGGGAAATATCGGAGGAGGACAGCGCGATTTTGCTGCAGCTGGTACAAGCGGTGAATCACATGGCCAAGGAAACCGGGATGTTTGAGGATGGCTACCGCATTGTGATCAATTCGGGGGATAATGGAGGGCAAACGGTGTATCATCTTCATGCGCATGTCCTGGGTGGCCGTTTCATGCGCTGGCCTCCCGGATGAGGGGGCCTGGCCAGTGGGAGGAGGGTGAGGCGGTTTCAATCGTTCTCTTTTTGTTGGGGGCGAATACAGTATACTTTGAAGCAGGATCAATTCGGCTCGCTGGAAGAGGAGGCATTTTGTTCGCTCTGGCCACTTCCCGCTCTGGGGACTTTTGGACTGGATGCTGGGAGAGACTGGAGGGGATGAAAAAGGATCGATATGAGAAATCTGGTAAGTCTTTGTTTGGCCGTATGCTGTGTGATGACGGGGTGTGCGGCCGCCACCCCTCCAGCGCCGCCGGTTTCGGCGTCCAGTGCCGTTGCGGTAGAGAATTCCACCGGGGTGGCGCAGCCGGTGAGCGAGGTCAGCCAAGCGGTGGAGGCCGAGCCTCTGCCTCGGAAAGACGCCAGCGCCCTTTCCGCCAGTGAGCGGTTGCGGCTGCAATTGTACAGCGGTTTTATCGCGGCGTCGTATCTGGATGAATTGAAGCAGTTTGAAGCGGCGAGCCAATCCTACCTGGACGCGTTGAAGATGGCGCCCACCTCTTCGTACCTGAGCGCGGCGGCAGGCAGCGCGCTGTTGCAAAGCGGGAAAACCGAGGAGGCGATCGCGGTGGCGGAAGCCGCCTTGCGGGAAGGCAGTCCCACCGTGGAGGTGTGCCAGGTGTTGGGGCAGGCCTATACCGCGCAACAGCGATGGGACTTGGCGATAACGCAGTATCAGGCCATTTTGGCTTTGCAGCCCGATTCGTTTTCCGCCCTGGCGGAACTGAGCTTGCTGTATTTGCGGCAGAACCGGTTTGAAGAGGCGATCCCTCTTTTCCGGAAGATGGCGGGGCTGGACCCTTATCAATCCATTTTCTATCAATTCAAGGTGGCGACCTTGCTGGTCCAGCTGAACCGGCTGGATGAGGCGCTGCAGGAGTACCAGGCCATCGCGGCCCAAGCGCCGCATCTGGCGGATATCCCTATCCAGATCGGGGCGATTTACGAAGCCAAGCAAGACTATGCCAAGGCGGCGGAATCGTACCAGACGGCGCTGGGCCTGATTACCTCTCCAGCGCAGGAAGTCCTGGTCCGCAACCGATTGGGGCTGCTGCTTATTCAACAGAAGAATCTGGAAGAGGCGCGGAAACAGATTGAGCGCATCAAGCAGCTAGATCCAACCGATCCAATGGTGCGGAAGCATTTAATCTCGCTGCATCTGACCGAAAACCGCCTGGATGAAGCGTTGACCGAGGCGGCCGCCTTGGGCGAAATGGCCCCAGGGGATTACCGGATTCATCTTTTGTTGCGGGAGATTTATGTACAAAATGAGCGGGGAGAAGAAGGCTATGCCCGCTTTTTAGCCGCGTTCGAACAGGCGGTCGAAGGGGGAAAGAAAGCCGATGTCAATTTCTTTTTGTTGGATGTGCCGCAGGAGCGGTTTATAGAGAACGTGGAGCCGTTTGGCTTTCGGGCCCAGGTCGAGACGTTGTTGCAGCAGAGCCACACCCGATTTCCGGACTTGCCCCGGGTGGGATTCGCGCTGGCGGCGTATGGCATGGCAACCCACACCGAAAAGATGGTTC
>JAVFAP010000236.1:0-6578 GCA_034002445.1 bacterium
GCTTCTTTGCCCCGTTTGTCTTCTTGAGGATAGTCATTCGGCAAAGTCAGCGTGAAGGTCTTTTCTTCTTCGAGTTTCATCCCCAAGACTTGTTCTTCAAACCCTGCGAGATAGCGTTTGGAGCCTATTTCAATGATAATCTCGCTGTGAGTCGCTTCATTGAACGGTTCGCCATCCAGGGTGGCGTTGCAGGAGATCGTGACGAAATCTTGATCTTTCACCCCACGGTCTTCGATCGGCACGTAGGAAGCGTTCCGTTCGCGAAGATCGTCCAACGATTTGACCACATCGGCCTCGGCGACCTCGGTGCTAAGCAGTTCGGGCTGGATATCCGTGTATTCCGAGAGAGGGAACTCGGGGATATATTCAAATTTCACGGTATAGGTGATGGGCTGATCCTCATCATCTTTTTCCAGTTCGTCCATCTCGGGCTGGGTAACCGCGTGAAGATTCAATTCCTCCAACGCTTTGTTGTAAGAGTCTTCCACCGCTTTGCTGATGGCTTCCCCTTCCAGGTGTTTCCCAAATTTCATCTTTACGATGCTGCGGGGGGCTTTTCCTTTGCGGAAGCCTGGAACCGTGGCTTGTTGGATAAACTCTTTGTACACGTCATCCAACTGCGCTGCGATTTCGTCCCGAGGAACTTCAATCTTCAACGTCTTTTGGCATGTTCCTGTATCTTGCTGGTCTAGGATCTTCAAGGCTCCACTGATCTCCTTAACTATGATTTTTTTCTATAATCAATGTTTAAAATTTTATTTCGGTGCGGAATGAAGGCAAATCCCCTTACGCCAAGAATTATATCAGATTTGTCCCAATGGATACATCCAGAGGATTCGACATGAATGGATTCAAAGCGGGAGTGAATTGCCATCCTCCTGCCTTGTCAGGCATATACATCCAGAAATAAGTACCATACCTCCCGCGCGATCGCATGTCAAGAAGCCTAAGAAAAATGGGTGGTTATCGCGGGGAAGGCTGGGTCTGCAGATACGCGTGCATCAGGGTTTCTGTACCCCGTTCCCAGGTGAAATAATCCAGGGCGCGCTGCCGGGCTTTTTCGCCATCGCGCTGGCGTTTCTCCTGGTCCAGGGCGTAACGCAAAATACCATCGGCCAAGGCCGCCGCGTTCTGTGGTGGGACCACTTCGCCACACCCCTCCACCATCCAAGGGGCTTCTCCCACTCGGCTGGCCACAATCGCCTTCCCGGCGGCCAGGTATTCGGCAATCTTGAGAGGGCTTTTGGCTTGCGATGCCTCGTCATCATCAAAGCAGGCCACACAGATATCCGCCGCACCAACAATTCCTGGCACCTTTTCATAAGGGATGTACCCCGCGATCTTCAGGGCATCACGGGCGGGAGAGGTCTGGGCTTGCTGACGCAGTGCTTCCAATTGTTCTCCCCCCCCGGCAAACAAAAACTGGATCTTGGAGGCTCTCTCCAGCACCAGGGGCGCGGCTTCCACCAGGCGTGACGCATGGGCGGCCCCTTCCAATTGCCCCAGGTAGAGCACCGTGACAGCCTCCGGGTCAAGTCCATACCCCGCCAGGATGGATTTGTCCCGCAAGGCGGGATGAAACCGCTCGGTATCGGCACCGACTGGAATCGGGTACAAGCGTTCAGAAGGAAACCCACACCGCAATGCCCGGGTTTTGAGCGCCTGACTGGCATAAGATATCGTTGTGGCGAAATGGGGGAGCCAGGTTTCGTACACCGCCAGTTGCAGCCGCGCGAAGAAGCGCGGTTCCACCTGGCGTGCGATGGCGGTTTCGTGATCATCCCAATCGTAATGCAATGGCTTGTTGAGCCGCCGGGCGATCCACAACAGGGGTAAACTGACCGAGGCGAATGATTTCTGCAGATGGATCAAATCACACTCTTTCGCCAGAGTGGCAAGCAGTCGGGAATTCGGGATAACATGCTGCTGCCGGGGCTGCAAGGCATGGATCGGGGGATCCCCGTCTTCAGGCCGTCGGATGGGGGCGTGATTGGGCTGTTCTTTCCGGGGCATATGGCATAATTGAACCTGGTGCCCGCGGCGCTGTACGCCTCGCGCCAGTTCCAAAATACGGATGGTCCAGGGATCATACCACAAATCATGGGGGTGGACCATGAGGATTTTCAATACCATATCTCCCCGTGAATAAGAGTTTAGGTGAGGATTAATACAACGGGATCTGCCACTTGCAACGCGCCTTTTTCTTCGGCGCTGCCATTACGGACCGCGATCTCCAACCGGTTATAGCCATTGAACACGGCCAGGAATTCTCCCGCCTGCGTGGCGGCATAGGCATTCGCGATGCCGGTGATCTGTACCTGCTGGCATGTGACCCGCACCCGGTCCATTTGTCCGGCATTCTGCTGAAGCCACGCGGAAAAAGCGGATTGATCCAGGTTGGTAATACAATTGCCAAAGTGGTCTATGTACCGAATTTGACATTCAATCGAGTTCGGTTGGATATTCAAGGGCGGGAAGGGAAGCCGGACTGGATCATGGATCTCTCCCCCCATCTGGCTCGGTGGGATGCCCCTGGCGGCATGTGCGGCAAGCGGGGCGAACACATCCCGGCCGTGGAAGGTATGGCTGACGGTGGGCAGCCAAAACTCGGGCTTGGTTGCGGCGATGACGCGTACCGCTGCCGTGCTGTCAAAAAATGGGGTTAACAGGCCGTTGTCTGGCGCGACAAAGATATGCCCACGGGATTCCACCACCAAGGCGCGGCGGGAGGAACCCACGCCGGGATCGACGACGCAAAGATGGACACTCCCCTCGGGAAAATAACGGTAGGCCCATTCGATCAGGAACGATGCTGCGGAGATGGAAAACGCGGGCAGGTCGTGGCTGATATCCACCAGCCGGGCGTTGGGGTCGATCTGGCTGATGACCCCCTTCATCACCCCGATAAACCCATCCCGCAAACCAAAGTCCGTTAGCAGGGTAATCAAGCACATGGCTTTGGATTCTATGGAGAACGAACTATTTGGATTCATGTGGATTGTGTGCCTTGCTCCAGGAGTTTTGGGCTCTCGGCGGCGACTGGCAGACTGATGGAAATCTGGGTTCCGATCCCTTCTTGGCTGGTCGCCGATACGGTGCCCTCATGTTCGCGAACAATCCGGTTGACCACCATCAACCCCAGCCCGGTTCCTTTTGGCTTGCTGGTGAAATACGGCTCGAAAATATGCGGAATGTCCTCCGGCGGCATGCCCTTGCCGGTATCCTCGAAGGCGATGGTGACCTCGGTTTCACTGCGAATCTGGTGAATGATCACCTCTTTCGATTTATGCGCGGCCTCGTCCTCGCTTTGCGTACTGATGGCCTCGATCGCGTTCCGCAACACGTTGATGAACGCCTGTTTTAACTGATTGTGATCGGCTCGGACCAAGGGCCAGTTGCCCTCTTCATGCAACGAAACGAAGATATTGTTCTGCAGAAATTCCGGCTCCATCAAGTTGAGGATTTCCGTGATTAAATTGTACAAGTTCACCAGAGTGAACTGGGGCGTGGAGGGTCGGGCGGCAGCCAGGAACGACTCAATCACGTTATTCAGGCGTGAGATTTCGTTCGAAAAGATGGTGAGCACATCCGCAATCTCATCATCCTCTACCCCTTTTTTCTTGAGATGACGGGTGAGGAGTTGTAAGTGGATGGAGAGCGCGTTGAGGGGATTGCGAATTTCATGCGAGACGCCCGCGCTTAATGTGGTCAGCGCCGCCAGTTTTTCGGCATCGCGCAACCGTTTTTCCTGCTCTTTTTGGTGGGTTTGATCCAAAAAGAGCAACATTGTGCCAAACCGGCTTTCGCTCTTGGTCAGGGGAATGAAATTGATTTGCAAAAATTTTTTTTCTCCGCTGATGTTCAACGTATAGTTATCGAAATGGATGGATTCCCTGCTTTCCATTCCTTCCCGGAACAGCGAAACCAGGCTGGGGTAAAAGAGAAATTTCTCCAACGGCAAGTCAGGGATGGAGGGCCCATCACCGAGGTCCAAAACCGTCCGGGCGGAGCGATTGATATAAATCACCGTGGTGTCTTCGTCGATCACCACCATTCCTTCGATCATGCTGTCAAACAGATGGAAGAGCATGTCGCGCTCTTCTGCGATTTCAATCATGTAATCGACGATTTGCTCTTTATCAATCTTGTCGGTCCGGTCTAACAGTTTTTGAAGAAATCCGCTTTTCATAGTGCGTTTGGTCCTGTCAAGAAATGCCGTATTCCTGTCCTTCGGCATCCGCGGAGCGCGGAAAATAAATCGGGAGAAAAACCAGATATCATCCACGGTTTTCTTTCCCTTATTGGGATTATTTTCTGCGGCAAATCAATTCTGTCAATCCGGCATTGGCTCGGGGTTAGCGGAGAAGGTGGATTCCTGCTAGGATGATACCGGCCTTGGCCGTTCGAAAAGCCAGGATTTCCCCACTTTTACTTGTCCTGAGGATACACATGTTTTTTTGCTCCAAACCAGATCATTTGCCCAACGCGGTTGTTATTGGCGTGGGTTCGCTGGGTCAGCATCATGCCCGCATTTATGCGAAGCACAATAAAGTCAATCTGCTGGCGGTGGTGGATACCGCGGCCGAGGCTCGCGAATCGATCGCCCGCACCTATGGCTGTCAGGCGTTTGCCGATGTGACGGAAATCCAAGATCGGATCGACCTGGTCAGCCTGGTGGTGCCCACCACCGATCATTACCGCCTGGCGGCTCAATTGATTGAAAAAGGCATCCCTGTCCTGGTGGAAAAACCCATCACCTTGACCGTGGCCGAAGGCGAAACTTTGGTTGCCCTTGCCCGGGAAAAAAGGGTGATCTTACAGGTCGGGCATATCGAGCGCTTTAATCCCGCCGTGATCGAACTCTGCCACCGCATCGAGAACCCTCTGTTTATCGAATGCCACCGCCTGGGTCCGCCCGCGCCTCGCGTCAAGGATATGGGCGTTGTGCTTGATTTGATGATCCACGACTTGGATCTGATCCTCTCGGTTGTGCGATGTGATATCGCGCATATCGAGGCGGTTGGGGTTCCCATCCTCTCGCCTCAGGAAGACATCGCCAACGCCCGTCTCCGTTTCGAATCCGGCTGTATCGCCAATGTCACATGCAGCCGCGTGACTCCGGAAAAACAGCGTAAGATTCGCTTCTTCCAAAATGACGCCTATTTTTCGTTGGATTACCTCAAGCCGGATTTGCAGATTTACCGCAAGATCACCCAAGCGGATGGTTCCATCCAGATCACCCATGACCATCCCAAATTGGGCAAGGAAGAGCCGCTGTATGCGGAAATCGATTCCTTTATCGAATGTGTGCTTCAGGGCAAGACCCCGGTCGTGACTGGGGAAGATGGCATCCGTGCCCTGCGCCTGGCCAGCCGGATCACCAACCAGGTGGAACAACTGACTGAAACCTTGTTTCACTACCAGAAGAATGGAAACAATTCTGCATAACAGGCATTCTGATCCTAAGGGAGGATTGAAATGATGCGAAAAATTCACCCGACTTTTTTCCCCCTCGCCCTTTTGCTGTGGGGATGCGCCGTTTTTCCCGCCTTGGCCGGGATTGCATTTGATGAGTCCAGCAAAACAATCACCCTCTCCACTTCCAATCTGCAAATGCAGATCAATACCGACGAGATGTGTGTATTGGATCGAATGGTGCTTGACGGGGTGGAAGTGGTTTCCCCGCCGCAGCCGGTCTTTTCCGGCGTGCAAATCGCGGGGCAGTGGTATACCAGCATGAAGACCGCGAGCCCCACCGTTGTGGTGGATGGTGATACTGTAACCCTGCGTGGTATTCGCTTCGGGCCTGATACGGCTCTAGTAGAGGAAACGTGGCTGTTTGCGATGATCGACAACCAGATTTCGTGGCGGATCGAACGGACCTACACCCAGCCCGCCACCCTGGATGATACCGTCATGCCCGCCTGGGATTTTTCTTCCATGACCACCTGGGAGGGCGCGATATTGGATCACGGTGGCGTCGCCTGGTGCCGCTTCTTGGACCAGCCCCATACCACCTATGGCTGCCAGGCCCAAACCGTAACCCTTTGGCATCCTGCCGATGACCGCTGTCTGCGGATCGAGCCGCGCTTGGAGCCCAGCCAGCACATGGCCGTTCGCTTTACCCATCAGCCGGAAGGCGCGTTTCGCTATGCCTCGGTACTTACACCCGAACCGTTGAAGCCCAAACACAATCTCAGCCGCTTTTTGCATGCCCGCTCGGATTTATGGGCCCCTTTCCAGGTCGAGGCAGGTAAACTGGCGGTGGATTATATTCTGACCCCCCTCCGCTACAGCCAGGCCTACAACCGGGGAACCTTTGTGGGGATCGATGGCCCGTTGGTCAACGCCATTTTGGATACCATTGCACGCTATGGGGTGATCGACCGCAACATTGTCGGCAGTAATGGCTGGCGTACCGGCTACAAATGTCTGCATGAACCTTGGTTCGCTCAGATGGCCCTAGCGATCGCCGATCCGGATTACACCCAAAATCTGCAAGACTCTCTGAATTATGAGCGTGATCACGCCATCCAGCCGGATGGCCGGGTCAAATCGCGCTTCTTCTTCAACGATGC
>JAVFAP010000237.1:0-6551 GCA_034002445.1 bacterium
CAAACTGGCCATCCGAAAGCAGAAAGCCGCCCATCCCCGGAACGTTGAAAAAGCGCATGTTAGGGCCGGTCACATGGCCTACGGAATGGATATTGATGAAAATCCCACCCTGCGCGAAGAGGGAAGGCTCTTCTTCGATGGGCAGCGGACCCTTGAGGCCCTCCCGCAAGGGCGAGTTATACGAGACGCTGTCCCGCCAATTGCCATACAGCGCCAGCCCCCAGCGCGCCACCACTTCCAGCAGCCGCTTGCGCCGGGCGGCGGTCGCCTGGCAAAGTAGGTAGCGGAATATTTCATACCCCTCGCGCGGGCTCTCCACCTGAGGCAGCGGATTATGCGCCAGGTAATCATACAGATTGTGCTGCGAATCGAAGTGGCTGAGATCACTCTCGGCCCGGCGAATCGCGCGGAACAAGGCGTCCCGTTTTTGCCAGCGGGGCAGCAGATGCTGCACCTCCGGAAGCGCAAGCCCCAGCGAATTACCTACAAAAACCAGGGGCTGGCGGCGGTCCGTCGGCACCGGCTGGGGAGCGGTGTAATCCGCCATGAGGGGCACAAAAAAGGGATGTGGCGCCCCCCTCTCTTGGTACAAAGGAATCAGGTGACGCTCCAGCAGCGCGGTGTGCTCGCGCGGGTAATACACCGGATCGTAGTAGCAAAGATTGGAGATCACCTGCACCCAGGGGACCGGGATGCCCGCCGCCAGATCCTTGGCGAGAAACTGCGGGGCATGGTAGGCGTAACTCAGGATCAGGTCGGGCTGAAATTCCGCCAGGGCTTGCAACAGGGTTCGACGGATGCGGCGCTGGTATTCCTGGGGATGGAGATCCAGCAAGTAGCCGGACACCGGCACCCGCCTCGCCGCCGCCCCCCGCCGCCGCAAGGCGTCTTCAATCGCGTGGATATGCACGCTTTGGGGCGCCCCCGGCCAGGCGTCAATCAGCAACACCCGTGAGAATCCACTGGCCTGGGGCTCCTTGAGGCGGGTTTGGATCACCTTGATCTGCTGCATCTCCTCGACACGGCGCTGGGCGGAATCGCGCAAATAGCGTTTTTCAAAATCCCGGGCGGGCAGGGGCAAAGCCAGGCCCGGCACGGCATACATTTGCGGATTGCTTTCCCCCCACAGATTAAACCGCTCAATCTGGGCAAAAAGGGCTTCGGAATCGGGCGGGGCCACCGCCAGATGCAGCCGCCCGCACTCCAGGCCCGGGCGGAGATCCACCAGCAGCAGGCAGGCGCGCAGATGGGCCAGGGTGGGTTCGATCATCAAAATTTTCCGCTTTGCATGCTTGCCCAGCCATTCCAGAAGCCCCCGCATCGCCAGCCCGGCCATGGAACCAATCCATATTACAAAGGTTGTATTCGCGGGGAGGCGCTGTAGCGCTTCCTGCATCTGCTTCATCTCTTCCAAGGCAGAGGTTTTACCGCTGATCCACTGAGGCGGCACGGCCTCGGTTCGACAGCGAATCCCGGGCCCCTGGGGTTGAACTACCAAGGCTGGAGACGACGCCTCGGCGGCGGCTTGCCCGGCCAAGCCCGGATCCACCGCGTGGAGGAACAGCAGGTTGGGTTTCCACACCGGCGAGAGGGCTGGTGTCAAGGATTTCCAGGTGACACTTGGATTAGAGGAGGGCATAGCGTTCTCGAATTCTGCGTTTCAATACCACCAAGACCGAGGCCAGGCGGCGGTTGTAGGTATGATCCCGGAAGATTCGCTCCCGGCCACGGCGGATAAGGGCCCGGCGCTCATCTTCATGCTGCAAATAATAGAGGCATTTTTCGCGTACGTCATCCAGCCCGTCATAGAAGACCATCTCTTGGCCGGGGATAAAAAAGTCCGCCGCATTGGGCAAGCGATCCGAAAGAACAAAACCGCCCAGCCAGGGGATGTTGAAATTTCGCTGGTTCATCCCGCACGGCCCCTGCACGCTGTGGATATTCAAATTGATCGTACTGGAAACAAAGATGGAGGGGGCCTCGCTAACCGGGTCCGCGGGCCCGGCGTAACAAGCCCGCATGGGGCGATCCGCCAACAAGATCTCCCAATCGCGGTTCCCGTAGATTTTGAGTCCCAAATCCATGACTTGCTCCAAGACGGAGATGCGCCAAACCGCGTTGGCGGCACAGTACATCGCATAGCGCAAAAACCGGGGGATGGGCTCAGCGGGGGATTGGATCACCTTGAACCCAAACTCCGCCTGCGCTTCCCAAAGCAAGGCGTGGTAGGATCGGCTCTTATCGCGCGCTTTTCGGTCCCCTACCCAGCGGGCCAACGTGATTTCCTCCTCACTCAAGCCAAGTTCGTCTGTCCGGAGCGCCTTGACCGCCCCGATAAAACTGAGAGGAGAGTGAAAGCGGTCTTGCACCACGGCCTCCGCATCCTCCACATCTGCGGCATGGGGATAGGGATCAACCGCGCGGGCCCCCAGGCCCCGCAATGCGTCCGCATAAGAGGGGTCCCAGGTAAAGACAAAATCTTGCATGGTGAAAGAATCTTGGATAAAACAGTGAGGATCATCCACTATCCAGATCATGCGCGGCAAGCGAAATTGGTTCAGTTCCTCCAGGGGTGCATAATCACAGGGAGAGTGGTTGATCAAAAGCAGGAAATCCGGGCGCTTGCCGCACAGGGTTCGCATAAAACCAATTTCAGGGTGAAACGAGGGCTGGGCGTGGATGACGCGAATCCCCAAATCGTGCAGGGTCTTCTCCAGGCAACGCTGGATAGGGACCAGGGCATTGCCCTCTTCCATCGGCACCATCATCACCGAACGGAGTTCGGCTGGATTCTTCTTTTCGTAATAGGCTTTGGCGGCATGCAGCATGGCGGCAAAGCGCTGCTTTTCGATTCGGCCCACCCGCTGGAGTTCGGCTTGCAAACGGGACCAATACGCCAGGCGGTCTGGCAGCATGGCCGAGAGCGAAGGGATGGACACCAGGGCATCGGCGCCAAACAGCGGGACATCCCGCAGCAGGGCCTGTAAACGAGGCTGCCAATCCAGACCAATGCACCAAGTAACCCGGTTGGAGGCCAAGGCGGCATCCAACGGGACCAAGGCAAGCAGCAGCGCAAAAAATCGAAGGTCTGGTTCGGCAACCAGCGCCGCGGCGGCGGGAAATTGATGCATAACGCCTTGGAGGAGCGGGAAAGAAAACCCAGGGTCACAGCCCAACAAAACCAGCAGGGCCCGCGGCCGCTGACTCAAACGGCCCGGCAGGCGCGACAGCGCCGATTGAACCAGGGTTCGATACCCAACAGAAGCACTGGATGGAAAAAAAAGTTCCACACCGGTCTCTTGCGACATTCCTCCTTCCACGCCATCGCCCTCCCCGCGCCGCAGGACCAAGGGGGAAGAGAGAAGCCACGGCTGCATGGCTTCGGAGATGGAGGGATGATGACGGCGCAATGCGTCCAGGTTCGCGTGCAATACGGGGGGATTCACCTGGGTCCAGGGGGTCCAGTCATGGGGGAGGGATCGGGTTATTGGCATGAGGGCTCCCTCCACGACCATCGCATCTCATAGATCTCGCAGAATCGCGCGGACCGGGCTGCCATCTCCGTACTCGATCTTCAGAGGCAGAGCAATCAACTCAAACACCCCCGGAGGAACCTGGCGCAGATCCACCCCCTCCAGAATGATCACACCATGACTACAAAATTCATGGTGAACCGGATGCCCTTCCGCCTTGTAGGCTTCGATGGAGAAATAATCGATCCCCACCAGTTTGACTCCCGCCTGAACCAGAACCTGCGCGGCCTCCAGCCCCACGGCGGTATAGTCTGGATGAAATACGCGATCGGCGACAAACCGAGAATTGGGGGTCTTGAACAAAATGCGCTCAACCCCCGCCAGATCGGGCAAATGCCGGGGCTGGATGAGACGCGGTGTATCCACTTCATGGACCAGGACGGGACCAACGAACGGATTCAGATCCAACCTTTCCAAGGTGAGGCCTTCCGGTTCGAAATGATAGGGGGCGTCGACATGGGTCCCGTAATGACTGCTCATGGACAGTCTGGCGGTATTGCAATGCGAGTTGCCTTCGATGCTTTTGATCGGCTCTTTCTCAAACGTAAAGTCGCCAGGCCAGGCCGGGAGTTCCGTCCGCAAGAGTAAAGAAATGTCATACATTGCCATGTGCCCGTTCTTTCTGAATTATAAGATATCGCGACTATCTAAAAGGGAATGGGAAAAAAGATCAAGCCGCTCATGGGCAAAAATCAGCCAGAGATGGAATGGGCTCCCATGCCTAGCGGCCGAGGAGCCCATTCGGTTGCAAGGGGTATTGTGTTACTTCTTCTTCGGGTTACAACCGCAACACTTGCTGCACCCGGATTGCCCTTTCAGCGCCCGGTAGACGTGCCGCCCCGCATAGACCGCGCACAAGAGAACGACGATAAAAACAACCAGATTTTGCCAAATCATCAAACAATCCCCTTTCCGATCCATGTGGCAACGTAGTAGGTAAGCATGGCGCAGACATAGGCCAGGCCCGTCATATACGAGAAGGCGAAGACCGGCCATTTCCATGTGTGCGTTTCGCGCTTCATCGCGGCGATCGTCGCCGCGCACTGGCAACAGAGCGCGAAGAACACCATGATGGAAAGGGCGATCGGAATGGTAAACAGGGGCAGGCCATCATCCCGTTTGGCTTCCAACAAGGCCTGGCGCAAACTGGAGGATTCTTCATCGGCTTCCGCTCCCACATTGAGGATCGTCCCCAAGGTGGCGACCACAATTTCCCGCGCGGGGAACGAGGCGATGACCGCCATTCCAATCCGCCAATCCCACCCCAGTGGCAAGACCACGGGTTCAATCAATCGGCCCATGCGGCCAAGGAAACTGGTGCGCAACAGTTCGCCATCTTCTTTATTGGTAATGGAACTCAACTGTTCCTCGTAATCAAAATACGCGGCTTGAATACTCTCTAACAGCCCTTCTGGCGCTGGAATGGCTTCTAGATTCTCCTCGACAGGTTCCAACAGGGGTGCTACCTGGGGATCCAGCACCATGGTTTCCACCAAGGCGCTCATTCCCTGCGCATCTGCATAGCGATTAGAATCCAACTGCACCAACAGGGGATGCAGTGACATATACGCGGCTTCGCTCAGTTGGCTTCGTTGGTCTTCATATTTCTCCATGATGGTGGCCGAACGGGGAAAGTAGGCCAGCGCCCAGACCAGTACCGAGACACAGAAAATGATCGTCCCGGCGCGCACGATAAACTCACGGCATTGTTCATACACATAGTAGAACGCGTTACGCAACGAGGGCACCTTGTACATGGGCAGTTCCATGATAAAGATGGACTGATCATCCTTGGCGATATTGCGCTTAAACAGCCAGGCGATGGGGATCGCCACCAGGACGCCAACCAAGTAACAGCCCAGCAAGGTAAGCCCCTGCAAGTTCAACCAGCCCCCCAACAGGGACGTCTGGGGGATAAACGCCGCGATCAGGATCAGATATACCGGCAGCCGTGCCGAGCAACTCATCAACGGCGCCACCATGATCGTCACCAGCCGGTCCCGTTTGTTCTCAATGGTCCGGGTTGCCATAATCCCCGGCACCGCGCAGGCAAAACTGGAGAGCAAGGGGATACAGGATTTGCCCGACAAACCACAAAACGAAAGCACACGGTCCATCAGATACGCGGCACGCGGCAGGTAACCACAGTCTTCCAGGATGGCGATAAAAAAGAACAAAATGGCAATTTGGGGTAAGAATACGAGGACGCCACCAACTCCGCCGAATATCCCATCCATCACCAAACTTCGCATCGCCCCGTCAGGAAAGAGGGGTCCTGTTTTCTCTCCCAAAAATCCAATCCCCCCCTCAATCCAATCCATCAAGGGAGAGGCCCAGGTGTAAATGGCCTGGAAAACCACCGCCATGACCAGGACAAAAATGACTGTCCCGGCAACACGGTGAGTCAGGTAACGGTCGATCGTGTCCGATTTGGTTTTTGGCGGCCGGGCCGGGCGGGAAATACAATCCCGCAAAATTTGCGTCACCCAACTGTAACGGGTTTGGGCTTCGATCGAGGCCAAACTTTTCCCGGTATGGCGGGCCCGCTCCTTTTGCACCATTTCCAGAATCGCGGGGCCTTGTTCTTTGACCAGTTGTTTTTCAATATAGCCCCCTTCATCAAAGAACACACGCAGCCATTCCGCCCGGTGCCGCTCGCAATCGTTTTCAATCCCCCAGTCCCGCAACCGGTTCAGGGAATGCTGTATCTCTTCAGAAAACACAGGCAAGGAGCGCGATGGATACACCCGCGCGTGCAGCTGCTCGACAATCGTCGTCACCACATCCTCGATCCCCTTGCGCTTATTGGCGCAGATGGGCACCACGGGAATCCCCAGCCGGTCCGATAATTTCTCGGCGTAGATGGTATAGCCCTTGATGCTGGCCAGATCAATCATGTTCAGCACCAGCACGACCGGCAACCCCATCTCCAGGAGTTGAGAGAGAAGATAAAGATTGCGGGTTAGGTTGCTTGCGTCCACGATGGCCACGATCAGTTCGATCGCTTCGCTGGGATCC
>JAVFAP010000238.1:0-6531 GCA_034002445.1 bacterium
CTCTGATTGGTCTCTCTTCTAATTCATCAGATGGAATCTGTAACAAAAACGGGGCGGTCCAGTGGACCACCCCGTTTTACTGTAAGAGAAATTTTTACTCATTGGGATTGAACCAAGTACCCCATGCCTGCAATCGTCTGGCCGCCCTCCAGCGTATGGGGGCGATCCCCAAAATTCACCGTGATCACCGTCCCATCGCCAAACCGGGTTTGTTGGACTGCCCGGTCTGAGCTCAGGTAGCGATGCTCCAGCATTTCCGCATATCCCACCTTGCGCACAGTCGGGCAAACGGTCTGATAACTCTCCACAAAACGCGTTTTGCTCTTCTCCCACGACTCCTTGGTAAACATAAACATCGGCGGTGTGCCGTAGAGCAAATTAAAAAGATCCCGCTTTACCCACAACGCGGGAAGTTTGTTGTTGTAGTCGCCCCAATACCACTGCGCCACCAGGCAATCGTGGTAGACCAGTTCCCACAGCGGCAGGCGATAAGCATGGCCGAGTTGGAACTTAGCCACCTGTTCCGGCACCTCATCCACCACCTGAATCATATTGCGCCCCGCGTCCGGCACCCGGTAGGGCCCTAAACTCAGCATCCCCTCGAAATAATGGGTATATGGCACGGCGGCGTCATGCCCTGTTTCCGATCCCGTCACCAAATGAAATTCCTCACTTATCAGCCGCAACAATTCCATCTTGTAGTACCGGCTCTCCGTCCGCGTCATGGGATGGTCGGGATGATAACATTCCCGCCAAGGTGAAGCCGTGGTGGTATCGATGAACCGGCTGCGGTAGGGGATTCGGGTCAGTTCTTCCCCCACCCGCTCCCTTGCATAGGGGAGGGTCTGCTTATCACACAACACGCCACAAGGATACCATTCCCCATCCTTGCCTCGCACAGCCCAGCCCCGCTCCCAATCGCCCGAGGCGTCAAGCACGATATCCTTGGGCCACCCCTCGGTGGTCCAATCCGAGTGCACACCGCGCAACTGGGAGAAATTGTCGGGGTTCATGCAATCTTGAAAGATGTCGTAGCGGCTCGTCAGCACACCTTCGATGGCGTTCAGCGCCATTACGTCCTCTGCGCTGGCCCGGTTGCTCCATAAGATCCGCTCGATCCCCGTTTCTTGCAGTGCCTTCACCATCTGGACGGCATTGCTGTCCCAGTTCCAGATATTCACCGCGCCCACCAGTCGATCCACGTTCGGATTTTCATCCCGCTTTTCCTTCAGGGTTTTGAACAGCCCCTTTTCTTGCGCATACGCTCGGTAGCGCTTGGCGATGGCCACATACCCGCCCTGGTCAAAAAAGACATAGCGCAACTGGCGGGGATACCCCCATTTTTGTTTCTCTGGTACCCAGGCCGGAGCCACGCACAACAGCCCATCCAGGCGCTCGATGCGGATCTGCGCGTCATTCGGCGTCTCGAAGATGGCCATATACCCTGCCTGCCCATCTGTCACCCCCCAAAACGGCATGCAAATCCCATGTCCGCCATAGGTGATCAAGGACATTTCCGGAATGCTGGCATCATTGGCCGGGTAGGATATGCCTTCGTTCATGGGGATAATCAAATCCATCCCCGGCTTGGAGACAAAGGGATAGGGCATACTCAGCCGCCCCTGCATCGCCCCTTCGCCCGCCAGTTCCACCCGGATTTCCGGTCGTTCCGGCTCCAGAGCCGCATTCAGCCGCAGCACCTGCCCGCTGGGTAAGTGCAGCCAATCCACCTGCCAGCCATTGGCGGTGGGGGTCACGGCGCGTACCACCCCCGCCGGTTCAAATAGCGCCTGTGTCCATATCGTCCCGCTCCGCCGGTCTGTCACGGTCAGCAACGCCTCCCGCGTATGCAATTGCACGGAAATTAACTCATTTTGCTGTTGCATATCCCCCGGTACATCCCCCAGCCAATCCCCCAGAGTTCCCTGTGGCTTGAGCGAGACCCCATCCACCTGAACGGTGGCCGGGCCATACCCGATAATCCGGGGATAAAAGGCAGCACAACCTGCGGGGATCAGTACCGTCGTCTTCACCAAGGTCCACTTCGAGGCCTTTGCCAGGATTTTTTCCGCATAGGACCAGTCCATGACCTGTTTGGCCTCATCCATCAGCACGACGCTCAGGGTGGCGCTGCCCTGCCCTTCCACCTTCAGCCAGGCTTCCAAGGCATACAGTTCGCCTTCCTTGGCTTGAAAGCGGGCGTTGGGATGAAGACTCCAGTCGTTCGCCCCCGTGTGTACAATCCGCAGGGTCTGCCTACCTTGCAGGGCCTCCTCGGCGCTCAGGGTGGCGTTTCCCGCCCCTTCCTCCCGGGCCCAAAGCGAAGCCCACCCCGCCAAGCCCTTTTCAAAACCTCCATTCTCGATCATTTCACCTTGGCTAAACCCAGGCAAAACAATGAGTAAGGATAAAATTGATACAACCAAATACCGCATCAGG
This sequence comes from bacterium, assembly GCA_034002445.1. Taxonomy (GTDB): domain Bacteria; phylum Hinthialibacterota; class Hinthialibacteria; order Hinthialibacterales; family Hinthialibacteraceae; genus JAVFAP01. The sequence goes on from JAVFAP010000238.1 coordinate 2,440, forward strand.
AATCTCCTTGCTCTCTATTGATACTAGAATAAAAAATCCGATCCAATTCGATTTGTTAAACAAATAATCATCTTTCGATCCAGGCTATTTCCGTTGCACCATCTTCAAAATTCGGTCCATTTTGGAAACAGGGAAATTGCCCTCTTGCACCTCCCGCACATCCTCGATGCTTAAAAAAGCCCGGGGGTGGTATTCCTTCACAATATCGAGGACCGACGAAAGATACTTTCTCCGCAACACCATAAAGATCAAATGCACCCGCCCCTCTGTTCCTTCGGCGGTGACTTTGGTCACGCCATAGTGGTGACTGTGTAAAAACTCGATCATCTGGCTAGCGTCTGTCTTTGTAATGATGCGCAAAATCACATTCCCTAGTCGCATCTTGGACTCGATCAAAATCCCCAAGTAACTTCCGGCCGCATATCCCCCGGCATACGCCAGCATCAGGATGGGAGTATTGACATTGCGGATCACCTGCCCCACCGCCACGATCCAGATGGAGACTTCAAAAAAGCCCAGGATCGCCGCCGCCGAACGGTAGCCTCGGGATATAAACACAATCCGCATGGTCCCCAGGCTAACATCGCAGATGCGCGCAAGGAAGATTAAATACGCCATCAGGGGGATCCCGATCAAGTTCTGTTCCATCAAGGCCGTAAAATCCATTCGCCAATCCTATTGCCGCGATTTATGCCCTCTGATCGATGAGAAGGGCTATTCCCCTCATAGTAAAGGCCCATTCTCGGGATTTTCCAGTGCCAGCCTCCCTCCTCCCACCCCGGCGTCCAGATAACCTTCCATGCAACTCATACAAAATCTTCCCTTATCTCTTTCTCCATCGCCTCCCCACCGCCAAGATACAATAGGTGGACGAGGTATACGAAAATGAATCGATATATTTTTATCTATCTCCCCGGACTATGCCTTCTCTGTTTCACTCTCATGTTTTCTTGTCAACGACAGGCGGTGCCTGTCGCGAATCCGCCCCACGCTACTCTTGCAACTCCAAAGGAGACGTCCATGAGCGATACCCCTTCCGCCAAAATCATCAAATCCGAACAGGAATGGAAAGATACCCTCACCCCGGACCAGTTCTATGTCCTTCGCGAGAAAGGCACCGAACGCGCCTTCACGGGCCAGTACTGGAACCACAAGGGGATGGGCGTGTACCACTGTGCTGGCTGTGGCCAAGCCCTTTTCGTCTCCTCTACCAAGTTCGATTCGGGCTGCGGCTGGCCCAGTTTCTACCAGCCTTCCAACGAGCAAGTCATTGAAGAAAAAGAAGATAACTCACTTTGGATGACACGTACCGAAGTCCTCTGCTCCTCCTGTGGCGGCCATCTCGGCCACGTCTTCAACGACGGACCCGCTCCCACAGGCTTACGCTATTGCATCAATTCCGCGGCCCTGACATTTAAGGGACAGAAAGAGGAATAAAACAAAGGCTGCCATGCGGGATCGGATGGATGAAAACAGGCCGCGCGGTAAGCACCTTTCTGGGATGAATTCGAGCCCTATTACCGAGCTCAATTCCACCCCGCTCCACCTGCTTCAGTTTCCATCAGATACCTTTTTAATCTCTGATTTCAGAGTATGATTAGAGTGGGTCTCCGATATAGTATGATCGGGATTCTGAGGCCGGGAAAAGCAGCGTTTTGAATCTCTGATCTCTTTCCGCTCGGCCAACAAGTCATCGATAAAGGATAAGTAGCATTCTATGACGGAACCAATTATTATTCAGGGTGGAATGGGCGCTGGGGTCTCTAACTGGACTCTCGCCAACGCGGTCTCGCGGCTGGGCCAACTGGGCGTGGTCTCGGGAACGGCCTTGGACGCCGTGGTCGCGCGGCGTCTCCAGGATGGCGACCCAGGCGGGCATATCAAGGACGCCCTCGATCACTTCCCCATCCCTGATATTGCCCAGCGTATTTATAACCGGTTTTTTGTCAAAGACGGCAGAGCGCCGCATGAACCTTACAAACTCTCCCCGGTCCACAGCGTCAAACCCAGCCGGTTTCTCCAAGAGTTGACCGTGGTGGCGAATTTCGTCGAAGTCTTCCTGGCCAAGCGCGGCCACCATAATCCGGTCGGAATCAACTACCTCGAAAAGATTCAAATGCCAAATTTGGCTTCGATTTACGGCGCCATGCTGGCGGGCGTGGATTACATCCTCATGGGTGCGGGAATTCCCCGGGAAATCCCCGGCATTCTCGATAAATTCATGCACCATGAAGAAGCCTCCCTCAAAATCGATGTGAAGGATGATGAAGAGGTCGGCTATTTCTCCATGACCTTCAACCCCACCGAAATCATGGGCAAACTGAAGGACTCCCTCAAACGCCCCAAATTCATCCCCATCATATCCTCCGCCATTCTGGCCATCACCATGGCCAAGCGCGCCACAGGCAGTGTGGAGGGTTTCATCATCGAAGGCCCCAGCGCGGGCGGCCACAACGCTCCTCCGCGCGGCGCCAAGGATCTCGATGAAAATGGGGAACCCATCTGGGGTGAAAAAGACGAGGTTGACCTCGAAAAAATCAAGCAATTCGGTCTGCCTTTCTGGCTCGCTGGCTCGTTCGGAACCCCCGAAAAGGTCCAGGAAGCCCTGGCCCTCGGCGCCACCGGCGTCCAGATCGGCACCCCCTTCGCCTTCTGCCAGGAATCCGGCCTGCGCGATGATATCAAGCATTGGGTCATCCGCAAACTCGCCTCCGGCGAGGTGAGTACCTTTACTGATCCCAAAGCCTCTCCCACCGGTTTTCCCTTCAAAGTGGTGCAGATTGAAGGCACCCTCTCCGACGAAGGGGAATATGATGCACGGCCCCGCATCTGCGATGCGGGCTACCTGCGCTCGCCTTACAAAGGCGAGGATGGGCAGATCCACTACCGTTGCCCCTCCGAACCGCAGGAAGACTACCTCCGGAAGGGGGGCCATATCGAGGATACCTACGGGCGCAAATGCCTCTGCAATGGTCTGCTCGCGAACATCGGCATGAGCCAGCTGCAGCGCACGGGCTACCTGGAGAAACCGTTGATCACCGCGGGCAAAAACCTCTCGGTCATCTTGAATTTTCTCCACGAAGGCCAGCTGACCTACTCGGCCGCCGATGTCATCGAAACCCTCTGCCCCCAACTGGTCACAGCCAGGGTCTGATCATGCCATGGAGTTGATTCCCCCGGGCGAGCCATCAGCTCGCCCGGTTTGCTTTTCATTCATCTTCCCCCCTTGTATGCCTCATGGTATAGTGAACTGCAAATTTTCTTGAATGGGGTATTGACGAATGAACTGCAAACCTGCATTGGCCATTCTTCTCGGCCTGCTTCTTCTCTCCAATTGCGCCCAAATGCAATCCGTCCAAACCACGCTATCCGAACCCGAACTCACGGTGCCGGTCCTCTTCGATATGCCCTTTGCCGGCTCGACTGTGTCCTCGCAGCAATTGACTCTTCTAACCCAAGGCACGGGGCAGCTATTCCCCGCCCAGATCAGCGTGACCAACCAAAAATTGGATGGAAAGCACGGCATCCTGGCGTCGGCATTGCTGCCACTTTCCCTGCTGCGGGAAGAATCCTTTACCCTCCGCCAAACCGCCCAGCCCCTGGTAAAAACCAGCGCGCTGCAATGGGATGATGACGGCCAAACAACGCTCACCCTGCATGAAGGGAGCCGGGAGATCTTCTCCTACCACTATGGCAACATCACCCCACCCAAAGGCGTTCCCGCGCACCGCACCCGCTCCTCATATTTTCATCCCATCCGAGGACTCGATGGCGAATCCCTGACTCAGGATTACCCCGCCGACCACCACCACCATCGCGGCCTCTACCACGCTTGGCCGGGCATCTTTTTGGATAACCAGCGCTTTGACATGTGGCATATCGTTGGCATCTGGACCCGCTACGAACGCACCCTTGCCCAGGAAGAAGGCCCTGTCTTCGCCAACCTGATCCTCCAGAACGGCTGGTATACCAGCGACCGCAAGGTAATGGATGAGGTCATGAACGTCACGGTCTGGCATTCGGACCACCAGGGCCAGGCCATCGATCTGCAATACACCTGGACCCCCCTGGAAAAAATCCACCTTGGCCCCA
>JAVFAP010000239.1:0-6484 GCA_034002445.1 bacterium
GTTTGATGAGCGAAATCGCGGACGTGCTGGGGATGGAAGCAGACGCCCAGGACTACAAAAAACTTTATGAGGATATTCGCGCCGCCTTCATCAAGAAGTACCTCAGAAACGGCACTCTGGAAGGTAACACCCAAACGGCCTACGCATTGGCGCTCAATCAGGGCCTGATCCCAGAGGATCAAACCAGCCGCGCGGTGTATAACCTGGTTCGGGATCTGCAAGTCCGGGATTACCATTTCTCCACGGGGTTTGTCGGATTGCCCCAGTTATTGCCAGTCTTGACCCAAATCAACCGGCTCGACCTGGCCTATCGCCTGCTGTTGAACGACACATTCCCCTCCTGGGGATTTGAAATCCAGAACGGCGCGACCACCATTTGGGAACGCTGGGACGGCTGGACCCCGGAATTCGGCTTCCAGGATCCGGGCATGAATTCGTTCAACCACTACGCCTATGGCGCGGTCGGCGAATGGATGTATACAACCATCGCGGGGATTGATACCGAAGGTGCGGGTTATCAATCCATTCTCATCAAGCCCCGTCCTGGCAGTGATTTTGCCTTTGTGAAGGCCAAATATCACGCCATTACCGGCTGGATTGGTTCGGAATGGTACGATTCGGCGGAGAAGTACACCATGAAAGTCCGCATTCCGCCAAACACCACGGCGAAGGTGTATGTCAAAGCCCGGGACGCCGAATCGGTGACGGAAAGCGGCAAAGCCATCCCGGGGATGAAACATGTCGCGTATGTGGGCTATGATGAGGGATACGCAATCTACCAAGTCGACTCAGGCTACTACGTGTTTGAATCGAAAAAATAAGCCTCTACTGCACAGAACTAAAAAGGCGCACCACGGTGCGCCTTTTTTCTTGCTGCTTTGTTGGGTGGAATGGTCAGCGGCCCATCAGGGCTTCCACTCAATCGCCAGCGCGCCGCGCAGATCGCCCTGCTGATAGCCGGTGGCGCGGTCCAGGGGATAATTCTCCCCCAAGGCCTGTTTCACATCGTCGGTAATCATCTCTTGCGGCCCATGACAGCGCAAGCAAAGGGCATCATTGATTATGATCGGGAAAAGCACTGTGGTGGACGATTCGCCCCGGAGGATGGTTGGCGCGGGAGCAGTCTTCTGGTCCCGCAGCGCCTGCTCTTGCTGCTCCAGCCAGGTCCGCTCGGCCTCGGTAGGGGTATGCCGTTCGGGATTGCGTGTTTTCAGGCTGATCCGGCGCACCCGCAGAACATCCGGGTCGATCGTAGAAAACTTATCTTCCCACAACGTGGAGACCGTCTTGCATACTTCGATCCCCCCCGCCGGGCCTTTTTCCTGAATGGCGCGCTGGAGTTCATCCTTCAGCACCTTGGAAAATTCCTGCGCGATCGGCTGGCTTTTCCGTAACAGCGCTTGAGAGATGTCTTCGGTGGATTCCCGGCCGCACTGGCTAAGAAACGGGAGAAGCAGCAAACAACAGAGTAGGATTCGGATTGGTTTCATATCGTGAGGTCTCCTTTGAAGCCCTCGTCATTTGGAGGGCGTGAACCGGGTGCGGAATTGTTCGATCCGGTGAAACGTCATATAGTTGGCGTCGTGATAGTTATGCGCATCCTGGTAGGCGGTGCGGGACAAGAAGATGATATCCTCGCCATCGAACTGGAAGTCGATGTACTGAAATCCCACTTTGGATTGATTGCCGATTTGATCAAAATCGGCTTTGTCTTCCAACAAAACCGCGAGATGCGCCCACTCGCGTAAATCCGGCGAGGAATAGAGCGACAGGATATTGCGCTGGGTCGGATTGGCGGGATTGGTATTGCCGTTGGCAATGGTCCAATACAGCCCGGTTTCAGAGTCCTGGCGGATGGTGAACTTGGTCATCCCGCCGGGGAATTCAATGAACCCGGTTTTGGGATCAAAGCTCACCGTGCGGCCCTCGTCCTGGATTTCCACCACCGCCGCCCGATCCACCACCGGCAGCGAATTGACGCGGAGAATATTGAGCAGGCGGCCATCCGGGGCCACCACCACATTGCCTTCCAGCCAGCCCGCCGCGCGGCCGCCAGGAAGATGCTCGGCATCGCGGGCAAACTCCGCGGGATCGGTATCCTGATCATACACCAGTTGGTTGCTCATCGTCCATGAGGAAGCCTTCAAAAGATCGGCTTGGGCATCAGCGGATAGGACCAGCGAACGGAACCCGGCGGGCCATGCTTGGGTCGCGTTGTTTTCAAACGCCCGATAAAGGCGGCCCTTGTACTCCACCACCGGCATGGGCGCGCAGTGATAATGGGCATCCGGACCCGCAGGGAACAAGAGCCCTGAATTTTCATCCACCGGATCGGTCCAGGTTTGCCCGCCATCCTCGCTGCGGCGAATGACAATAGAGCCATTGCTATCGGATACCCCGAAGTAATACACCTTTCCCCGATGCACGAATAAATTGGCCCAAAAACTGCCTTTGAAATCCGTTACGTAGCGCCACGTCAAACCGTCATCTTGGGAACGAAACAGAAGAGAAACCGTTGGCTTGGGCGCGTTAGAACCAAACATATCCATCCCCGCCAGCAGATCCCCATTATCCAACCGGACCAAGGTGGGGCTACCCAGGTAGATTTGACTTGCAGAAGGGCTGAAATGCACGACATGTTCCAGCGGCTGGAACAGCGGCTCCCCAAACAAAGGACAATAAACCAGCAGCAAAAGCGTTATAATCCATACAACACGGTTCAACGATGCGAGCATGATCAACCTCCTGGAAAGAGAAATCGGGTCATTCTGGACCTAGTTTCATAAAAAGAATCCTGGATTTCAATGGCCTCTGCCCCGTTCCTGAAAGAATGCGGGGAGAAAAACCCGGTTTACCTGGTCAGAACCCGTACAATCGGGTTAAATAAGAAGGGATCTGGGGGAACGATCGATTCGATTTCTCCAGACCTTAACGAGAAAAACAGGATCCATACGAAATGCCGAACTATCAAACCACCATGGACAGAGAATGGAAGATTCTATATCTCATTTTTATCAGTGCCTTTGTCATCCTGGTCACGGTGGCCATCGGGGGGATGGGCAGCATCGCGTATGTTCTCTATCATGGGAATCAAATCCGTACTGAAGTCATGTCATCCTATCAAACCATGATGGATGACTATTATTATCTGAACCGCACGCATCCCTTCACGCCCCCATCGGAAGCGATTTTGCAGAACAAGCGTTTCGAGGATTTTCTTCATGTCCGCTCGGCCGTGGCCCATGCCCTGGAAGAAATCAGCCAAAAATTACGGGAAGAAGGCGAGGGGATGGAGCGGCGGATACGCGAACCGGGCGCCTGGACCACGATCCAAAATTTCTTCTCGATACGGGATATGATTGATTCCATCATCAAATCCGGTCCCACACTGGGCGGCGCCCATGTTCAGGCCCTGCGTGAGGTCCAAATGTCCCCTCGGGAATACCAATGGATCACCCAGATCATGTTGGGGACGCTATCCAAGGCGGAAGCGAATGGGCATCCCGAGGCAACCCAATTCTGGGCAGCCTACGTGGACCAGTTTTCCAACTGCTGCAAATTACATGACAAAATGCGTTTTGACATGGGGCGGCAGCGGTTCCGGGGCCGGGATATGAACCTCCGCCAACTGACCGAGCCCGTCGAGGAGATTGTCTATCGAACCGACAACGCGGACTTGATTCTTCAGTACAAGGACCGGCTTTTGTTGGAATCCGAAGCCCCAACCACCGATTTCATCGCCCTTTATTTGGATTCCATTCTTCGCGAACTCAATCCCCGCCGTAATCGGTCCTGAGGCACTCTCAAGGGACTTGCTTCTGGGCAAGGATGGGCCAAGCGATTTTTTGCTGATTTTCCAGTGGTAACCGACAGACGTAGTACGATTCCCCTGTCTTTTCAAAGGGGATGGGCAAGGGACCAAGGTCATAGCCTACGGGAAGACGAATCCTCAGGCAAAAATTCTGTGGCCAGGCGGGGACATAGCGGTACAGATAGCGCAAGGTTTCCCCTTGGCACTCCACCGCCCCCGGCAAGAGCATCCGTATGCGAACGGCCGCCAAACGGTTTGAGGGGAGAACCACCTCGGCATGGGTCAGCCGCCCCCGGCTGAGGGAGGAAAACGCAAGATCGCGTCCATCCCCATCTTTCACCGCCAATACCCTTCCCGGCAAGACCAGGATGGCGGTGCTTTGGTGGGACTGAAACGGCAATAAATAAGAGAATTCCAAAATCCCATCCCCGTTGGCTTGTATTATCAGTTCTTGCTCGTGGATCAATCCAACCGCCGGATCAAAGCGGTCGCCATTGATGCGGTCGGCTTGGGTCATTGGAACCTGAAGAGAGCCAAACGGGGTCCGCACCGATAGAATCTCCGCATCCACGGCGGTCAGTTCCCCCCAAAATACCGCCCCATCCAAGGTTTCCACATGAATCTGCCGGCCAGGCGGATACGGAAATTCCACCGCCTCAGCAGGATCAAGGTCCCACCATACAAAGAGAACCAACAAGCCAGCCAAGCAATTTATTGTTGTGAATCGCTCTTTCATTAGAATGCCCTTTTGCTCCTAACCTTGCCATCCTGTCACTCAAGCCCGATTGATACCAGGCTCTCATCCATTTTGCTTTCCCTTGCCGCAAAAACCAGGAAGAGGATGGGGCCCAGGGCGGCCCCATCCCCGTATTGGATTAATTCAGGGAAAAGGACTGGATGATTTCATTGAACTTGGGTTCCAGTTTTTCATATTCCGAGGGGGGGATGGCATCGCACAGGAACGCGAACAATTTGTCCTTGGCGATAAACATCACCGTATTCCGTTTGAACCGCCGAAAGCCCTCGATGGTGAATTCCGTCACCGCGCTGTACCCGGAAAGAGAACCAATCTGAATGGGCTGACTGGGGGACGTGACGACATCTTTCCCAACCATTTTATAGGATTTGACCTGTTCATCGATCAAGGTCTCTATCTTCAACGTCGCGTTGGAGGGCCAAGCGATCAGCCGCACAAGGGAATCGGTTTTTTCAGCGGGTTTGATATTCACCGAGAAGATTGACCCTCCCCCCAGATTGGTGGACTCGATATCCCATCCTTGCGGAGCTGCAACCTGGCAGCCAACCTCGTTGTTCATGTAGACATCCCCCACAATACTGCCCGAGGCGTGTTCCTGCCGGGCCCGTTGGCTGGCCTCGTTGCCCTTGACCGGAGTGAGAGTGAACGAATCGAGGATGGATTGAAATTGCTTGCTGAATGGATCCCACTCCGAGACAGGTACCACATCCATCGTAAAAATATGCAGCAGCCCCCCCGCGGCAAAATACAGCCTTTGCCGTTTTTGCTTGGGATTTTTGTTGATCGCGAATTCCGAAATGGATTCGTACCCTGGATTGCCTTTAAACTCCACTTCGCGGGCCAAGATTTCTTTGTACGAATCCCCCGCGATCCGCTTCAACATATTCTCATCCCCTTCCACTGCCTGTTGGGGCGTGGCTTCGTAGGGCAATTCCAAGTACCCGTACATCCCGCCACTTTTTCCCTGGGGCGTGACAAAAAAAATCACTTCCATGATACTGGGATGACTAGCCGGGAGCATAACCCAATCCGTGGGGATCGTGAACGAAATCCCAATTGTTTCATTCTTGTATTGGTTGCCATGGATTTTTGCCATCCCCTTGGGCTCGATGACGACACTCATATAGTAAAGGAGCGCCCCGTTCTCTTCGACAAGGAGATCGGCCACGGTGTTTTTGGATATCGTCTTCACCGCCGCGTTTTGCTCCGCCACCGGTCGGCCTTTGATTTCGGCCTCCGTGATGACGACGATGTATCGCCCCTGCCGCTCCATCTGAAGAACCTTCATGTTCAGATCCAGCGCATCATAATCCTTGAACAGACCTTGGATTTGCTCCCGCATTTTGTCCTTGGCCAGATTCGCAAACGCGAAGGAATACTCGGGATGATAGAATTCCATCACCCGGTCCAGGTCTTCGGCTTCGATCCACTGGGTGTACTTGTCCAGCACGGTCTGCACCGGGGCTTTCCACTCGTCCTCCGCCGCCCACCCCGGGCAGAAAGAAGCGAGCACAACCGCCCCTATTGCGAAAAGGGAAAGAAATCGTTGCATTGCTTTTTACTCCATTCGTAGGATTAAAGGGTTAAACCGAGGGAAAGACCGGCAGAACCCAATCCACCACTTTCCCCCTGGCGCTACCCTAAATTTCATTTTTTATGCCGGAATGCCGTGTTTCGCCGCGCTCAAAGCGGTTGTTCCGCCTCCCCGGAATGGAGAGGCATGGGGAACGTCAGCCCATTCTTCATCATGGAGATGGGAGGGATGACGATAATCATTCCCACCCCCCCGGTGTAGGGCAGAATCGCATCCAACGTGGATGGCAGGGGCTGGGAAATCACCGCTTGGGCTTGCGGAGAACGAACTTCGGGCAAAGACGCGCCGCCTTCCGGATTGTGGGAGATCATGGGAACAGAGG
>JAVFAP010000240.1:0-6460 GCA_034002445.1 bacterium
GCATCTTCATTTCGAGATCCGGCAGGACGGTGCTCCCGTGGATCCCTTGCAAAAGCTATCCGCGGCGGCGATTCAATTCCCCGTTGTCGAGGGAGGACGAACCTAAACCTGCTTCCATCGAAATCAGGATTTTTCCGAATAAGCATCCATCCGTTAGGATTGAAAACCGCGCTGCATCCCTGGCCGCCGAGAGCGGGTAGAGCGGAAGCCAAGCGCTATTCGCATGAAATTTTCTTGGCGAATAGGGAAGGGGCTTTCCAATTGGCCACCCTGGGTTTTCCCGGGTTTCCCCTGGGTTATTGGCGCTTTTGAAGACAGCCAACAGGAGTCCTGGTATCATGCGTACTCATCCCCTCCATTCTCCTTTCTCCCATCTACATCATTTCCGTCTGTCCGTCCCGGTGATTTTCCTGATCTGGACCCTCGTCGTTGTGTTTCTGCTACTGGGATTTGCCTGGTGGCCCGAGCGGCCCGATCTGGGCTGGTTGGATTACCTTGTGTTTGCCTTGTTGTGGCTGGCGGGTGGGATTGGAATTTATTATGAGACCGTGGTCGCCCAACGGCAAATCAACCAGCTGAAGAAGGTGCAGGAAAAGCTGGTTTCGTTGCGCCATTTCAACGAATTGATTCTTAATCATGTTGGTGAAGGGATCGTGGGGATCGATCTGGCCGGACAAGTTACATTCATCAATCCCGCGGGTGCCGCCTTGTTGGATTATTCGCCCGAGTATCTGATTGGCAAATTTCTGCATCCCCTCATCCAGCATACCCGCATCAATGGCGATCCGTTATCGTGGGAAGATTCTTCCATTTTCGGGGTGATGCAGACGCAAAAAGCCCGGACGTTGGATCATGAAATTTTCTGGCGGGGCAATGGAAGTTGTTTCCCCGTTGCCTACATTGCAAAGCCGATTTTTGAGGAAGGGCAATTGGCCGGGGCCGTGGTTACCTTCCAGGATATTACCGATCGGCGTAAGGCGGAGTTGGCTCTGCGCGATTCAGAAGCGTTGTTTGAATCGCTTGTCGAGAATTTACCCCAGAATATCTACAGAAAAAATCTGCAGGGTCGCTTTACCTTTGCCAACAAACGCTTTTGCGAGACCATAGGCCATCCTCTGCATGAAATTCTGGGGAAGACAGACTTTGATTTTTACCCCGAGGAATTGGCGCACAAGTATGTCGAGGATGATGACCGGGTGATCTTGGAACAAGAAATCTTCAATTGCATTGAAGAACACCGCTTGCCGGACGGGCAGAGGATCTATGTTCAAGTCGCGAAAACCCCGATCTATGATTCGCAGGGCATGATTGTGGGAACCCAAGGCATCTTCTGGGATGTGACCGACACCAAGCGGGCAAACGAAGAACTGCAACTCGCGAAGGAAGAGGCCGAAAAAGCCAACCGCTACAAGAATGAATTTCTGGCCAATATCTCCCATGAAATCCGCACGCCGATGAACGCGATCATCGGCATGACCGAGTTGGCGCTGGAACAGGAGATGAGCCCCGATTTGTACGACAATCTTCGGATTGTCAAGGAAGCCTCCGATTCGCTCTTGCGCCTGCTCAACGATTTACTCGATTTTTCCAAAATCGAAAGCGGCACCTTGTCGATCTCTCCCATCCCATTCCGGCTGCGTGACAGCCTTAGCGAGACGTTGCATGTCTTATCGTACCGCAGTTCCCAGAAAAATCTGGAACTGCTGTGCCATGTGGTTCCCGAGGTGCCGGACATGTTGATCGGCGATCCCGGCCGGCTGCGACAAGTCCTGGTGAACCTGGTGGGGAACGCAATCAAATTTACGGAGCAGGGCGAGGTTGAACTCGAGGTGAAACTGGCCGACCCTTGCGATGGCACTTCCGCCGCGTTGCGCTTTACCATCCGGGATACCGGGATCGGGGTTCCAAAAGAGAAGCAATCGTTGATTTTTGAGTCGTTCCAGCAAGGGGATTGTTCCACGTCCCGCCGCTATGGCGGGGTGGGTCTAGGGCTCTCGATCTCTTCCAAATTATTGGAACTGATGGGGGGAGAGATCGGATTGATTAGCCCCTTGCATCTCCATCCCAAGGATGGAGAAGGGCCGGGCAGCGCGTTTTTTTTCACCTTGCGTTTTCCCTTGCAAGAGACGATGGAGGACCGACCACTCTTTTTGGACCCTGCCGTGATCAAGAATCTGAGGGTATTGGTTGTCGATGACAATGCCACCAACCGTTGTATTCTCAAGGAAATGCTGCTCAATTGGGAACTCTGTCCCGAAACCGTCGTGGATGCCGAGAGCGCATGGACCGCCTTGCAGGCGGCTACGGAGGCAGGCAATCCCTACGCGTTGCTGCTGACTGATGTCAATCTCCCTGGGCTGAATGGCTTTGAATTGGCGGAAAAAGTGAAAGCGGACGCCAGTCTATCAAACTTGGAAATCATGATTCTCACCTCGTCTGGTTTTCGCGGCGATGCCAAGCGCTGTGAGCAACTGGGGATTGCGGCTTACCTGACCAAGCCGGTCAAGCAATCCGAACTCTTGGAATCGATTCTGGCGGTGGTTGCTTCTCATCTAAAAGCAAACCCCGCTGACAAGTCACCATTGGTTACCCGCTATTCCCTCCATGAATCCCAGCATCGCCTTTCGATCCTGCTGGCGGAAGACAACTTGATCAACCAAGTGCTGGCGACCAAAATGCTGGAGCGGATGGGACATTGGGTTCGCGTTGCCAATGATGGGCAGGAAGCGGTCGCGGCGTTTGAGCAAGAGCCGTTTGACCTGGTTTTGATGGATATCCAGATGCCGGGGATGGATGGGTATACAGCCACCGCAAAAATCCGCCAACTCCAAAAAGACAAACCAGTTCCGATTGTGGCGATGACAGCCCATGCCATGAAAGGGGACCGGGAAAAATGCCTGCAAGCGGGGATGGATGACTATATCTCCAAACCGGTCAAACTGGATGCGTTGGCCCAGGTCATTGAAAAAATTACCCATTTGAGCCACACTACAGGTTCTCAATCGGATTGTTCAGAAAGGGAATCAGAGATGGGATTGGATTCACGGTTTGAAATGATTGATATGGAGGCCATGTTGGACCGGGTGGATGGCGATAAAGAAATCATCCAGGAAATCGCGAAAATCTATATCGAGGAAGCGCCCTCCATGCTGGAAAAAGTGCGGGAAGCCGTTGCCCAGCAAGATCCCAAAGCCTTGGAGCATCATGCCCATACCCTGAAGGGGGTGGTCAGCAATTTCGCGGCCGAAACCGCGCGGCGGCTATCGCTGGAACTGGAGGAAATGGGGCGTAAGTGCGATCTCCAAACCGCCCCAGCGGTCTTGGCCGCCTTAGAAGACGCGCTTGAAAAACTGAATCCGGTGATTCAACAATTGAGCGAAGGCTCGTTTTAATCCGCTTTGCATCCAGAAATTCATCCGGGGCGAAAACATCCTGTTTTCGCCCCGGATTTTATTCTGTTGTTGAGGATTAATCCGGGAGAGCCAGGCCTCCCGGCTGGGGGCGGCTTCCTTCATCCGTCAATCGAGACCCGTGCGGACGAAATAATTATCAATGCACATCACCGCATCGCCTTTGGCCAACTGGACCGCGACCCAGCCACTTGCGGGAAGCGGTACGGAACTCCGTATCTGGGCCACATGCCACCGATCCAGGGGAATCTGCCGGGTATCCAGCACCAGGCCGGTGTGGAAGGCCCCATCCTCCGAGACCAGCGCGAGAGTCATCGTTCCGTTTTCCCCAAACAAGCGCCGTAAGGATACCTGGGTGAGCAGGTGGCCCGGCTCAAACTTGGCGGGCATGTACAGATTGGCCAAGCCGCTGTCTGTATCATCCGCCGCCCGCATGGCGAGCGAACCCAGGCCGGTGGCGCTGGGGCCGGCGTCCGCGATACAGGCCCGGATGAGCCCTCGGGTTTTCCCCCCATTATTGTAATGGGCCGTTTCAAGGCGATTCATCGGCTGCTCAACCAGACCGACTGCGTCGATGGTGATGGGGCGAGTGTGTATTGTCTTTGCGATCGCGAAGGATGGATCGGGGTAGAGTCGCAAGGGTTCGCGCGCTAACTTTGCGGGATCGATTTCTTGGGCAGGCTGGACATGCAATGTATGGATTTGGATCGAAGCGCGGGCGGGGCTGGTGTTGACGAATTGCAACGCCGGGATCAGCCAGCCGCCTGGGGCATGGTAGACACAATCAATCTGTTGGCGTGGGTTGCTGGAAAGCATCCCCCCATGGAGAGTCGTGTAGGCGTGTTGCCCATCCATCGTGTGCCAATCCGTGCCGGTGGCGTTAAAACCAAGAATGGAAAGTTGCACTTCCCCGGTTGCGTCCAGGGTATACGAGGCTCGCAGGGACGACAGATCGGCGGTTTGGATCGCGGGGAAGAAGATTCGCACCCCCTGGCCTGGCTCGGTTTCGATCCGCAGGGTATCGGTTGCCTGCTGTACCGTCGCCATGGGAAATGACTCGATCGCAGAGGAAACGGCATCGATGAACGAACAATGGATCGACGCACCCCTGCTCGGCTGGGGTTTCTCTGTTTTCTGTGTATGCAGATCAAAGCGAGTGATCCGCACCAGGGGATCGAAATACGCGTTCTTCTCATGGAGCACTTCGGTATAGTGCATCCCGGTGGCGGCTAACAGCCGTTCCTGTTGGGTATAAGGGGGCCGTGTGGTCAAAAACCATACCCGCCGTGGCGGTGGCGTGAGGGTAAACACATCTTCAAGATACGCGGACCGGTATTGTTTTTTTGTATAAAAATCAATCACGGGCCGTTCATACGCGGGGATGGGCACAATGACGTCTTCTGGGGAAATCTCGGACGCGATCGATTCCAAGGCCTCCCGCCACATCGGGGGTTCGCGCTCCAGCGGATAGCGGCTGAAGATCGCGCCTTGGTAGAAAAACACGACCGTGGTTGCCGCCACGAGGCTGTAGCGGACGAGCCGTTGTTGACGTAAGGCGATGTGAAGCCCCAGCCCCGCCGCCAGACAGAGGGAAGGGATGGCGATGATCAGGTAGCGGTACCCCCCAAGGATGATGGGTTTCCAGAGAGAAACGAGGCAGGGCAACGCCAGCAGGGTCAGCGCGGTGAGGACCGGGATGGCCCGGTGCAACTGGGGAAGTGGGATGGAACGGGCACGCCATCGCGACCATACACCCCGCAAGGGGAGGAAGATCAGCAGGACCAGCACCAGCACGCAAACCGGGCGTAAGAAGCGTGGATCCACCAAAAAACGATGCCCGGCCAGCAGATTGGCAAGGATTTCATAGGGGGATTTCCATGATAGGGTGTAGTGACTTTGCACCCAACTGAAACCATGGCCCGTGGACCATTGCCTTGCCAGTTGGCGATAGAAACTGTGAATGGGAATCGACCATTGCATCAGGGCTAGCAACAATAGAACCCGAGGTCCATGAAGCCAGGGACGCTGGGGTTTGAGCGGGCGGGCGGGGTGGGATCGGGCCGCGCGACGCGCCAAACAGCATCCCCATACCAAATCCGCGGCAATATAGAACAGGCCGAAGAAATGCAGCCAGATCAGCAACATCCCGCTTAGGTACCAGGCGCCAAGAACGGCGCCGGGCCCAACGTGTTTTGTCAGGGTTAAGGTTTGATTGGAAGGATGAAAAATGTAGGCGGTCAGGGCAAAATGGGTTGTCCCCAGCAGAATTTCTAATGAATACATCCGCACTTGTTGTCCATACCAGATGGTGTGGGGATTCCAAGCCAGGAATAACGCGCCCAACAGGCAGGCCCGCTTGGGCAAATTGATCCAGCGTCCCCATGCATAGAGCGCGAATATGGTCAGACTGCTGGCGAGGGCGGAAAAAAGCCGGGTGGCGATTTCGGAATCGCCCGCCAGCGCGATCCAATAGCGTAAGAGTATAAAGTACAACGGCGGATGGACATCCTGGGAAAGTTTGACGAATGCTTCGGAGAGGGAGGGCAGGGTCGCGGTGGTGATACTATGGATTTCGTCATACCAATACGATTCCTGTCCCAATCCCCACAAGCGTAAGAGGATGGCCAGGACGAAAATTCCGCCCAGCGCCACGCTGGGGAACCATCGATTTGTCCTATTCGGATTAGTCATGCTGAAACTCTTCTTTTTGTAGAATTCCCAATCCCTGGATCAGGCTGAAACGTCAGTATACCGTTGAACCAGTGTTTTTCTCAATCACTCGTGCCCTCTGGATTGGAATTTGGCGCGAATTCCCGGTACCATACTGCTAGCGGGGCGGAACTCCGCTTATGCTGAATCCGCATTCGAGAGGAAGACATGGGAGAGGAATGGCAGGCTCATACTGGGGAACCGGATGGGATGATCCGTGTCCGCCACATTGCCAAATCATTTGGGCCGAGGCCAGTGTTGCAGGATATTTCTTTCGTTGTACCGCGGGGCAAGACCACCGTCATTATCGGCACCAGTGGGTGTGGCAAATCGACCTTGTT